>CAJYRH010000325.1 GCA_913776795.1 uncultured Pseudorhodoferax sp.
GCAGCGCGCAAGATTCCGCCAGCAGCCAGGCAGGCCCATGCTGCTGGGCCTGAACATCGGCAAGAACGCCGCCACGCCGACCGAGCGCGCCACCGACGACTACCTTGCAGGACTGACCGGCGTCTACCCGCACGCCGACTACGTCACGATCAACATTTCCAGCCCCAACACGCAGAACCTGCGCACGCTGCAGGCCGACGCCGCGCTCGATGCACTGCTCGGCGCGCTGGCCGAGCGCCGCGCCGTGCTCGCACGCGAACACGCGACCACCCGTGCCGACGGCCGCACCCAGCTGCGCCGCGTGCCCCTGTTCGTGAAGATCGCACCCGACCTGGACGAAGCCCAGGTCGCCGTGATCGCCGCCACGCTCAAGCGCTATGCGGATGCCGACAATGCCGCCGACCAGCTCGGCTGGGGCCTGATCGCCACCAACACCACGCTGGCGCGCGACCGCGTGCAGGGTCTGCCGCATGCCGAGGAAACCGGCGGCCTGTCGGGTGCGCCACTGCTGGCCGCCAGCAACCGCGTGATCGCCCAGCTGCGCCAGGCGCTGGGGCCGAGCTTTCCCATCATCGGCGTGGGCGGCGTGCTGAGCGCGCGCGACGCGCTGACCAAGATCGAAGCCGGGGCCGACCTCGTGCAGATCTACACCGGCCTCATCTACCAGGGCCCGGCACTGGTGCGCGAAGCCGCGCAGGCGATCCGCGACCGCAAGGCCTGATGGCGCCCGCGCCAGCCGAACCCGCCGACGGCCTGCCGGCTCCGGCCCGCTACTGGTCGATGGCCGTGATCCTGCTCGGGATCGCGATCTCGGTGCTGGACGCCACGATCGTCAATCTGGCCCTGCCCGGCATCGCGCGCGACCTCAACCGGCCGGCTTCCGATGCGATCTGGATCGTCAACGCCTACCAGCTCGGCGTACTGGTGCTGCTGTTGCCGTGCGCCAAGCTCGGCGACCTGCTTGGCTACCGCCGCGTGTACCTGGGCGGTGTGGCCGTGCTCCTGCTCGGCTCGCTGGGCTGCGTGCTGGCACGCGACCTGCCCACGCTGGTGGCGGCACGCGCGCTCCAGGGCATGGGTGCGGCAGGCGTCATGGGCGTCAACTCGGCCCTGGTCCGGCTGACCTATCCGCGCGCGCTGCTCGGCCGGGGCATCGCGATCAATTCCATGACCGTGGCCGTGGCCTCGGTGGCCGGGCCCAGCGTGGCCGCAGCCGTTCTTTCGGTCGCCAGCTGGTCCTGGCTGTTCGCGATCAACCTGCCGGTCGCCGCTGGGCTGCTGTTGCTTGGGGTGCGCGCGTTGCCCGCCAACCCGCTGCCGCTTGCCAAGGGTGGGCTGTCGCTGCTGGACGTGGGGCTCAATGCGGCGATGTTCGCACTGGTGTTCCTGGGGGTGGACCAGCTGGGCACCCGCGCAGGCCAGAGCGGCGTGGTCGTGCAGTCCTTGTTGCTGATCGGAGTGGGCCTCGCGGTCGGGGTGTTCTACGTCCGGCGACAGCTCGGCCAGCCCGTGCCCTTGTTCCCGGTGGACCTGCTGCGCATCCGCGTGTTTGCACTGTCCATGTGCAGTTCGGTCACGGCCTTTGCGGCGCAGATGCTGGCCAACATCGCACTGCCGTTCCTGTTGCTGGAGGGGTACGGCCGCTCGCATGTGGACACCGGGCTGCTCATCACGGCCTGGCCGCTAGGCAGCATCGTCATGGCACCGATCGCCGGCAGGCTGATCGGCCGCGTGCAGCCTGGCCTGTTGGGTTGCGCCGGCATGTGGACCATGGCCAGCGGCCTGGCACTGCTGGCGCTGCTGCCAGCGCACCCGCAGAACGCCGACATTGCCTGGCGCATGGCACTGTGCGGCATCGGCTTCGCGCTGTTCCAGTCGCCCAACAACTACCTGATCGTGACCTCGGCGCCGCCGCACCGCGCAGGCGGCGCCAGTGGCATGCTCGGCACGGCGCGGCTGACGGGCCAGAGCATCGGCGCGGTGCTGCTGGCCATGCTGTTCAGCCTGGCCGCGCCCCAGGCTGGCCAGGCCGGCAGCGCCAAGCTGGCGCTGGGCCTGGCGGCCACCCTGGCCGCGGGGGCCGGCCTCTTCAGCCTGCTGCGCGCGCGGCGCGCCTGACTGCTGCGGCCATCGCCGACAGGCTGCCGCCCGTCGGTGCGCAGCCGCGGCATGGCACCGGCGGCGGCCGGTGCGGCCTAGACTGCGCCCCTTGCTCCATCCGGACCCGCCATGCTGCCCCTCGTCCGCGCCAACGTGCTCGTGCTCAAGACCTCGGCCGTCCCGCGCTGGAAGCGCAGCAGCCACGACACGCTGGACGACTCCCTGCAGCGCCTGACCATGGCGTGGATGAAGGCACTGCCCGCACCGCTGCGGCCACACGCGTGCGCACGCCGTCACCCGCGGGTGCTCAACAACATCGCCGCGCTCTGGGGCCTGCCGCTGCGCTGCCTCGACTACCTCGACGAACTGCAAACCGACCGCCGTGGCAACCGGCAGGGCTTCGGCCAGGACGTGTCGATGGAGCTGCTGCGCCTGCGCGCCCGCCGCGTGGCGCTGGTGTCTGCGGCGCGGCAGCTGCCGGCGCCCGACTTCCCCGTCACCCAGCCCATGCCGATGTGAGCGCTGCGGCCCTCAGCCTGCCTGCAGCATCTGTGCCACCTGCTCGCCGATGGCCAGCGAACTCGTGAGGCCCGGAGATTCGATGCCGAACAGGTTGACGAGCCCCGGCACGCCGTGCTCCGCAGGGCCCTGCAGCACGAAGTCATGCGCCGGCTCATGCGGCGCCTGGATCTTGGGGCGCATGCCGGAGTAGCCGGGCTGCAGCGCGCCATCGGGCAGGCCCGGCCAGTACTTGCGCACCTCGGCATAGAAGCCGTCGCCACGGCGCGGATCGACCACCAGGTCGTCCGGATCGTCCACCCACTGCACATCGGGGCCGAACTTGGCCTGCCCGCCCAGGTCCAGCGTGAGGTGCACGCCCAGGCCCGCGGCCTCGGGCGCCGGATAGATCAGCCGCGTGAATGGCGCGCGGCCTGCCAGCGTGAAGTAGTTGCCCTTGGCGAAGTGGCTGGGCGGCACGTGCCGCGGGTCCAGCCCCTCGAACCGCAGCGCCAGCGCCTGGGCCGACAGGCCGGCCGCATTGACCACGGTGCTTGCCAGCAGTTCGGTGCCGTCGGCCATGGTCAGCAGCATGCCCTCTGGCGTCCGACGCGCCCGGGCGCATCCGGTGTTCAATGCCACGAGGCCGCCCGCGTTCTCGACATCGCCCTGCAGCGCGAGCATCAGCCCATGGCTGTCGACGATGCCGGTGGAGGGCGACAGGATGGCCGCCGTGCAGCGCAGCTGCGGCTCCAGCGCCAGCGCCTCGGCGGCCGACAGCAGCACCAGGTCGTCCACGCCGTTGGCCGCGGCTTTGGCGACGATGCCTTGCAGCTGCGCCACCTGGGCGTCGTCCGTCGCCACGATGAGCTTGCCGCAACGGCTGTGGTCGATGCCGCGCTCTGCGCAATAGGCGTACAGCAGCGCCTTTCCGCGCACGCACAGCTGCGCCTTGAGCGAGCCGGCTGCGTAGTAGATGCCGGCATGGATGACCTCGCTGTTGCGCGAGCTGGTGCCGGTGCCGATGGCCTCTGCCGCCTCCAGAACAAGGAGCTCGCGCCCGGCGAAGGCCGGCGAGATCGCCAGCGCGCGCGCCACCGCCAGGCCGACCACACCGGCGCCGATGACCACTGCGTCGATGCGGTCCATCACAGCCCCCGCGGGTCGGTGGCCAGCAGCATCCCGACGAGCGAGCGCAGGTGCGCCTTCAAGGGTTCGGCGCCGGTGTGCAGGGCCAGCGTGTTCTCGTCCATGTAAAGCCTGCGGTTGATCTCCAGCTGCACGCTGTGGCGCTGCTGCGCCGGGTCGCCGTAGCGGCGCACGAGTTCGACGCCCTTGTACGGGTGGTTGTGCGCCACGTCGTAGCCCAGGCTGCGCAGGTGTTCGACGACGCGGGCGGACACGGCCGCCGAGGCGGTGCTGCCATCGCGGTCGCCGACCACGAAATCCGCGTGCGCCAACCCCGGAAAGTCGGTCGCGAAGCGCGAGGCGACGGCCGGCATGGAATGGCAGTTGACGTGCAGGCTGTAGCCATGTCGTGCGTGCGCCGCGTCGATGGCAGCCTTGACCGCCGCGTGGTAGGGCTGCCAGCAGCGGGCGATGCGGGCCTGCACCTCGGCCACGGACAGCTTGCGCGCATACAGCGGGGTGCCCTCGTCGGTGGTGCGCCAGATCAGGCCCTTGCCCAGGCGGACCTTGGACAGCACGCGCGCGTCCGTCGCCACGGGGCCTGGCCATGGCGCATCCAGCAGCGCCTGGTCGATCTCGGTCACGTCGCGGTTGGCATCCAGGTAGCTGCGCGGGAACAGCGCCTCGACCCAGGCCACGCCGAGCGAGGGCGCGAAATCGTAGAGCTTCTCGACGTGCGTGTCCTCGGCACGGCGCAGCACCAGCGGGTCGCAGGCATGGTCGAAGTCGGCCGGATAGACCGTGCCGCTGTGCGGGGAATCGAGAACCAGCGGGGTGGTCCCCGCGGCGGTGAGGAGGGCGGCGGACATGGGCGCAGATTGTGCAGCAGAGCGCCACGTCGCCCTGCCCGCTCCCGCCTCGGCCTGCCGTCCTACGGCCACGGAACCAAACATGGAATACTTGTATCCGTCAAGCGGGGCCCGCACCGGGATGTCCTGTCGTACACATTGGTGAAGGTTCCATGATCGAGTTGCACTACTGGCCGACGCCCAACGGATGGACCTGCTCCATCATGTTGGAGGAGTGCGGGCTACCCTACCGCATGGTGCCGGTCAACATCGGCCGCGGCGAGCAGTTCACGCCAGAGTTCGTGGCCTTGATCAATCCGCACCACAGGATGCCGGCCCTCATCGATCCGGAGCCCCTGGGCGGGGGCGACCCCATGCACATCGGCGAGGCCGGTGCCATCCTGGTCTACCTCGCAGGCAAGACGGGGCGCTTCCTGCCGACAGACAGCATGGCCCGGCTCCAGGCGCTCCAGTGGCTGATGTGGCAGGTCGGCGGATTGGGACCCATGACAGGGCAGAACAGCCATTTCCTCCAGTACGCCAGCGAGCAGGTTCCCTACGCGATCACCCGCTACGGCAACGAGTTGCGCCGCCTTTACGGCGTGCTGGACCGCCAGCTGGGCAAGACCGGCAGCCATGTGGCCGGCGCCGAGTTCTCGATCGCCGACATCGCCATCCTGCCCTGGATCCGCATGCACAACGCGCTGCGCATCGACCTGTCCGCCTTCGCCCACATCGGCCGCTGGTACCAGGCCATGCTGGCACGGCCCGGCGTGCAACGCGGCCTGGCCCTGGGCCGTGAGCTGCGCGCGCCCGTGCTCAGCGAGTCCGCCCGGGAGGCCTTGTTCGGCAGCGGCTCCGGCGCGCCGGGCGCGGCGGCCCCGCGGGCGGGAACCGACTAGGCGCCCTGCGTGCCCAGCACGCCGCGGTTCAGCCGCAGCAGCCGGCCGCAGCGCGCGGCCAGGGACTCGTCGTGCGTGACCACGATGAAGGCCGTGCCGTGCTCGCGTGCGAGCCGCAGCATCATCCCGAAGACGGCCTCGGCCGTGCCGCGGTCCAGGTTGCCGGTAGGCTCGTCGGCCAGCACGCAGCGCGGCGCGCCGACCAGCGCCCGCGCAATGGCCACGCGCTGGCGCTCGCCGCC
>CAJYRH010000326.1 GCA_913776795.1 uncultured Pseudorhodoferax sp.
CATCGCCGGCCTCGATCAGCGCCAGGCAGGCCAGCTGCAGTGCGGCCGAGGCACCGGCCGTGACCACGATGCGGCGCGCCGGCACCTGCACGCCCAGGCGTTCGGCGTACCAGGCGCTGATGCGCTCGCGCAGCTCGGGCAGGCCGGTGGCCTGGGTGTACTGGGTGCGGCCATCGCGCACGGCGCGTGCGGCGGCCTCCTGGACCAGCGGCGGCGCCGTGAAGTCGGGCTCGCCGATGTTGAGGAACACCATGGGCTGCGCGCCGCCCGCCACCTCGCGTGCGAGCGAGGCGGCCTCCTTGGCCACCTCCATCACGTAGAACGGCTCGATGGCCTGGGCCCGGCGCGAGATCCTCATGCGGCCGGTTTCTTCTTGGCGCGGTCGGCCTCGACCTCGGTGGCGCGCAGCTGCGGCGACAGGCCGTTGAGGATGCCGTTGACGTACTTGTGCCCGTCGGTGCCGCCGAATTCCTTGGCCAGCTCGATGCACTCGTTGAGCACCACGCGCCAGGGTACGTCCGGGCAGTGGCGCATCTCGTAGATGCCGATCCACAGGACCACATGCTCGATCGGCGAGATGCGCTCCATGGTGCGGTCCAGCAGCGGCTCCATCAGCGCATCCATCTGGCCCGCCTCGGCGATGCAGCCGTGCAGCAGGGCGTCGTAGTGCGCGGCATCGGCCTTGTGGAAGCCCGACAGGTCGCGCGTGAAGACGTCGATCGCCGCCGCGTCGTTGCCGCTCACCACGTGCTGGTACAGCGCCTGCAGCGCGAACTCCCGCGCGCGGCTGCGTGCGTTCTTGGCCGCGGCCTTGCGCGCGCCGGTGGCGGTGCGGCCGGTGCGGGTCTGGTGGCCTTGAGGGGTCTCAGGGCGGCTGTCGTCTTGGGGCTCGGTCATGGGCGCAGTCGTTCGAGCAGGCGTGCCATCTCGACCGCCACGCGGGCTGCGTCGCGGCCCTTGTCGGTCTGGCGGGCCACGGCCTGCTCCATGTTTTCGGTGGTCAGGATCGCGTTGGCGATCGGGATGCGGTGGTCCAGCGCAATGCGGCTCACGCTGGCGCCCGACTCGTTGGCCACCAGCTCGAAGTGGTAGGTCTCACCGCGCACGACGCAGCCCAGCGCGACCAGCGCGTCGTAGCGGCGCGAGGCGGCCATGGCCTGCAGCGCGGTGGGCACCTCCAGCGCGCCGGGCACGGTCTCGTGGCGGATCTGCTCGGCGGCGACGCCCAGTGCGGCCAGTTCCTGCTTGCAGGCATCCGCCAGTGCATCGGTGATGTCGGCGTTGAAGCGAGCCTGCACGATGCCAATGGACAGGCCTCGGCCGTCCAGGCGGGGGTCGTTGCCGGCGAGCTCGCCCTGGTTGGCGCCCTTCATGCGTGTCCTTTGTCTTGGCCAGGATCCTGGCCGGGAGTGAGGTAGCCCGTGTTCTCCAGGCCATAGCCGGTCATGCTGGGCATGCGGCGCGGGTTGCCCATGAGGCGCATGCGCTGCACACCGCAATCGCGCAGGATCTGCGCGCCCACGCCGTAGGTGCGCAGGTCCATGCGGCCGCGCTCGGGCGCCTGCGCGGCGCGCGCCGTGCCTTCGAACTGGGCCAGCAGGTCGGCAGCGCTTTCGCCGCAGTTCAACAGCACGGCCACGCCGGCGCCTTCCTTGGCGATGTGGGCCAGGCTGGATGGCAGCGTCCAGGAGTGCATGGAGCGGTCGACCTCCAGCAGATCGAGTGCGGACAAAGGTTCGTGCACGCGCACGGCGACACTGGTGTCCGGGCTCCAGCTGCCCTTGACCAGGGCCAGGTGCACACTGGCGCTGGGCTTGTCCTGGTAGGCATGGGCCGTGAAAGTACCGCAGGCGGTCTGGATTTCGCGGCTGCCCACGCGCTCGACGAGCGATTCTGTGCGGCTGCGGTATTCGATCAGGTCGGCGATGGTGCCGATCTTGAGGCTGTGCTGGGCCGCGAACAGCTGCAGGTCGGGCAGCCGTGCCATCGTGCCGTCCTCGTTCATCACCTCGCAGATCACCGAGGCCGGGCTGCAGCCCGCCATGACGGAGAGGTCGCAGCCGGCTTCGGTGTGGCCCGCGCGCATCAGCACGCCGCCGTCCACGGCCTGCAACGGGAAGATGTGACCGGGCTGGACGAGGTCTTCGGCACGTGCGTTGCGCGCCACGGCCGCCTGCACGGTGCGCGCGCGGTCGGCAGCCGAGATGCCGGTGGTCACGCCCTCGGCGGCTTCGATCGACACCGTGAACGCGGTCGAATGCTTGGCACCGTTGCGCGCCACCATGGGCGGCAGGCGCAGGCGCTCGCACAGCTCGCGCGACAGCGTCAGGCAGATCAGGCCGCGCGCATGGCGGGCCATGAAGTTGATGGCCTCGGGCGTCACATGGTCGGCGGCCAGCACGAGGTCGCCCTCGTTCTCGCGGTCTTCCTCGTCCACGAGGATGACCATGCGGCCGGCGCGCAGTTCGGCCACGATGTCCTCGACCGGAGAGATCGGTGCAGGGGAGGGGAATGTCATGCGTTGTTGTCCTTGCCCAGCCGCAGCATGCGTTCCACGTAGCGGGCGATGGTGTCGATCTCCAGGTTCACGGGCGAGCCCTGGCGCAGGTCGCCCAGCGTGGTGTGCTCCACCGTGTGCGGAATCAGATTGATGCGGATGACGCAGCCGCCTGAGACATCTTCCACCGCGTTGACCGTGAGGCTCACGCCCTGCACCGTGACCGAGCCCTTGTAGGCCATGTAGCGGGCCAGCTCTGTGGGAGCCAGGATGTCCAGCGCCCAGCTTTCGCCGACCTGCTCGAAGCGCTGCACATGGCCCAGGCCGTCGACATGGCCCGAGACGATGTGGCCGCCGAGGCGGTCGTGCGCGCGCAGCGCCTTCTCGAGGTTGACACGGCCCACTTCGGCCAGACCCGCGGTACGGGCCAGCGATTCGGCCGAGATGTCGACCGTGAAGCGCAGCGCCGGAGCGTCGAGCGTCGTGACCGTCATGCAGGCGCCGTTGAGTGCGACGCTGTCGCCCAGGCCCACGTCGTCGAGGTAGCCGGCAGGCGTCTCGATGGCGAGCCGCTTGCCGTGGCTGGAGGAGCTGCCGAGGTCGTGGACGGCGGCGATGCGCCCCACGCCGGTGATGATTCCCGTGAACATAGCCGCGCATTTTCGCAGGCTTTGCGCCTGCGCCGGGTGCCTGGGGTCAGAAGGCGCTGCGGCCTGGCACTTGGGCGAGGATGCGCAGGTCGGTGCCGATGCGCTCAACGTCGACCCATTGCAGCGCCTGTGCCTGTGCCAGGTCGTCCAGCGGCCCCAGGCGCGCCATGCCCAGGCCTTGGCCGATCAGCTTGGGCGCGAGGTAGACCAGCAGCTCGTCCACCAAGCCCTCGCGCAGCAGCGAGCCGTTGAGCTGGGTGCCGGCTTCCACGTGGACTTCGTTGACCTCGCGCGTGGCCAGGTCGTCCAGCAGGGCGGCGAGGTCGACTTTGGCAGCAGTCTGTGGCGTCGGGCCAGGCAGGACGGTGACGGTGGCGCTGCGCGCGCGCAGGGCGTCGGCCCTGGCCTCGTCGTCGCTGGCGGTGTAGACGAGCAGTTGCCGCCTGGGGGCGAACAGCGTGGCCGTCAGCGGCAGCTGCAGCCGGCTGTCGACCAGTACCAGGTGGGGCTGGCGCGTGGTGGGAACCAGGCGCACGTCGAGCCGGGGATCGTCCTGCAACACTGTGCCGATTCCCGTCAGGACGGCACAGGCCCGGGCGCGCCAGGCGTGGCCGTCGGTGCGGGCTGGCGTGTCGGTGATCCACTGGCTGCGGCCATCGTCGAGCGCGGTTCGGCCGTCCAGCGACGCAGCGATCTTCATGCGCACCCACGGCCGACCGCGCAGCATGCGGCTGAAAAAGCCGATGTTGAGCGCGCGCGAGGCGGCGCCGCCCAGCCCGCATTCGACCGCGATGCCGGCGGCGGCCAGCCGGGCGAGGCCCTGGCCTGCAACCTTGGGATTGGGGTCTTCGCAGGCCGCGACGACGCGCGCGACGCCGGCCGCGATCAGCGCGTCGCAGCAGGGCCCCGTGCGGCCATGGTGTGCGCAGGGCTCCAGCGTGACCCAAGCGGTCGCGCCGGCCACCGAATGGCCCCTGGCCTGGGCATCGCGCAGCGCCATGATCTCCGCATGCGGACCGCCCGCCTGCTGCGTGAAGCCTCGGCCCAGCACGCGGCCTGCAGCGTCGCTGAGCACGCAGCCCACGCGCGGGTTGGGGTTGGACAGGGTCAGCGCCTGTTCGGCCAGCGCCAGGGCCTCGGGCATGAAATCGGGTGTCACGACCCGGATTGTCAAGGATCGCTCAGGGTTGCTCGCGCCAGCCGGCCCGTGCGCCCGCCGTTGTGCCGGTGCGCAGCATGATCCTCTGGCCGTCGGCGGAGTGCAGTGAAGCCTCGCCGCTGCCGGGGCGCCGTGACAGCAGCGCAGGGCCGGCCGGCGCGCTGACCATGGCCGGCGGCGGCGCCGGCAGGCCGGTCTCGGCCAGTATGAACGGAGTCTGGACAGGCGGCATGCCGGTCAGCAGGTTCAGCACCGACACCCAGGCGCGCCCCGAACTGCGCGGCTGCGTGCCGCCGGCGGGCGCCACGCTGCGCACCAGCAACTTGTGGCCCTCGAACAGCTGGGGGTTGTGCAGGACGCGCTGGCCGGGGTGCGGCAAATCTATCCACCAGCCGCGTGGCCGCGCGACATCGACCGGTTGGGCCACGCTGCGGATGCTGCGGTAGTCCGTGCCCTGCGCGGCAGTGGCTTCACCGTAGGCCAGCGCGCTCAGCGTGTCTGGACGCTGGCAGCCAGCGCTTTCCGGTTGCAGCGGATCGGATGGGCCGCGGTCGTGCAGGCCGTACAGCGATTGCGGGTCGGTGACGGCGCTGTCCTGGTCCAGCAGGTGGCGGCCGGTGCCGAAGACAAGCATCCAGCCACCGGCCGGATGCGGCTGCGCATAGGGCGCCGTGGTGATGGGCTGGCGGCGGCCCTGCGCGTCGCAGGCCGTGAAGAGGCGGCTGGCGTGCCAGGCACTTTCGGCACCGGCGAGGTCGAACCGCCACATCTGACCCTGCAGGTCGCCGGCGTAGGCCCGGTCCACCCTGCCATCGCCGTCGGTGTCCAGCAGCCGCGGCATGGCCAGGCCGTTATGGCCTGCATGGGGGCACGGAGCGTCCGCCATGCACGGCGACAGACGGACCAGCTCACGGGCCTGGTCGAGGTATTGCACGAGCAGGACCGGACGCCCTGCTCTGCTGAAGTATCCGTTGCCGAGCACCAGCGCCCAGCGGCCGCCGGCCATCTTCACGATATGGCGAGCGCGGTTGGCGGTTGCGTCATCGAGCACGGCAGGCCCATGCACCTGCCCGATGTCGGCGTCAGTGCCGTCGGTGGTGTCGGCGATGACGAGATCGGCGGCGCGGCCCCATGCAAAGTGGTCTGGCGCACTGACGTCCAGCACCACATAGCCCGGCCCGCCCGTGCCGAGCCCGGCAGCGAGCAGATTCCGTGGCCCAGCCTGCGGTGCCAGTGGTGCTTCGCCACCGAACAGCGGTCCATCGACGGCGAGCTTGCCAGTGCGGCGCTGCAGCCGGCGAGGGACATAGGCCAGCAGCTCGCTGCCGTCGTCAGCGGCAAATCCGTGCAGCATGCCGTCGGTGGTGCCGGCATAGACCATGGCGCGGCGCGCCGACGCACCGTCGCGCCCTGCGACGAACCACAGGTTGGCGTTGCGCACGGCCCCCAGAGGCACTGCACCGTACCGATCGACCAGCGCGGTTCCATCAGCACCGTGGCGCTCCACCCCCGCGCTGATCAGGTTGCGCGATGCGGCATTCAGGCCTCGCAGTTGCGCCGCTGCACTCCAGCGCGGATGACTTGCCGCAGGACTTTCCAGAGACTGCACATCGCCGGTGTCCGTCGTGCTGTCGTACCAGCCGACGAACAATTGCTGGCTCTGCAGTGGACTGCCGGAGACCGCAACCATCGCACTGGGCTGCGGCTCGGCGGTGGCGCTGGCGGCGAGCACGCAGAGCAGGGCGGCCTGGGAACGCAGAGATAGCGTGGTCATTGCAGCTGGCTCCGCGGATAGGGAACGAACAGGCTCCTCAACACCACCTGCGTACCGGGCTTGTGGCCTTCGGCGAGTGCGGTGATGCGGTAGACGAATGGGCGAGCAGCATCTGGCTGGATCTGCTGAAGGTTGGCCGGCGTTGCGCCCTCGCTCTGGAACAGGAACATCTCGACCCAATACCAACCGCGCATGCCAGCCCCTGGCGATGCGCCGTTGCGCGACCTCGTGAACTGCCCGATGCGGGCGCCGAGCGCCCGGGGCAACTCCGCGGTGCCTGCCAGGGCCTGCAGGCTGCTGGGTGCGCAGATGCCGTCGCGGCAGGGCACGGTTGAGCCGACCTGGAGCAGGGCGCGCACTTCGTCGAATTCCTCGGTGCTTTGCGGGAAGTACGGTGCCATGGCGACCGATGCCGTGCCGCGGTCCCGACAACCGACAAATCCGCTCGCGGTGCGTTGTGGGTCGGCAGGATGGGGGCGACAGGGCGCACCACCGTATCGCCCGAGGATGTCGGCTTCGGCATCGAGCAGCA
>CAJYRH010000327.1 GCA_913776795.1 uncultured Pseudorhodoferax sp.
GACCGCGGGGTCATCCAGGTCATGGAGGGCCGGCACTGCTTCGCCCACCTGACCATCGAGGAGAACCTGATGACCGGTGCCTATACGCGCAAGGACGGCCGCGCAGCGGTGGAGCAGACGCTGGAGAAGGTCTATGCCTACTTCCCGCGGCTCAAGACCCGGCGCACCAGCCAGGCCGCCTACACCTCGGGCGGCGAGCAGCAGATGTGCGCGATCGGCCGCGCGCTCATGGCGAATCCCAGGATGGTGCTGCTCGACGAGCCTTCCATGGGCCTGGCGCCGCAGATCGTCGAGGAGGTGTTCGAGATCGTGAAGGACCTCAACACCAAGGAGCGCGTGACCTTCCTGCTGGCCGAGCAGAACACGAACATGGCGCTGCGCTACGCCGACTTCGGCTACATCCTGGAGAGCGGGCGCGTGGTGATGGATGGTGCCGCCAGCGCGCTGCGCGAGAACGAGGACGTCAAGGAGTTCTACCTGGGCACCGGCGGCGAAGGCCGCAAGAGCTTCCGCGACGTCAAGAGCTACAAGCGCCGCAAGCGCTGGCTGGCCTGAACCCTTCTGAGATCGACCGCAGCATGAATGCCGTCACCCTGGATGCGCGCGAGACGCGCGACCCCGCCGAGCGCGAAGCCGCGCTGATGGCGGCCCTGCCCGGCCTCGTGGCCCATGCCAAGGCGCACAGCCCGGCCCAGGCCGAGCGACTGGCGCAGGTGGACGCGGCGCGCATCGACAGCCGCGCTGCGCTGGCCGGTCTGCCGGTGCTGCGCAAGCACGATTTGCTGGCGCGCCAGCAAGCCGCACACGCGGCCGGCGGCGATCCCTTCGGCGGCTTTGCCGCAAGCGGGTGGAGCGGCCTGCACCTGGCGCGGCGCGCCAAGCGCGTGTTCCAGTCGCCCGGCCCGCTCTACGAGCCGCAGGGGCTGGACGATGACAGCTGGCGCATGTCACGCGCCATGTATGCGGCAGGGTTCCGGGGTGGCGAACTCGTGCACAACAGCTTCAGCTACCACCTAACGCCCGCCGGGGCGATGATGGAGGAGGGCGCGCTCGCACTGGGCTGCACGGTCTTCCCGGGAGGTGTGGGCAACACGGAACTGCAGTTGCAGGCCATGGCCGACCTGCGCCCGCATGGCTATTGCGGCACGCCCAGCTTTCTCAGAATCGCGCTGGAGAAGGCGGCCGGCCGGCCGCTGTCCATCTCCAAGGCCCTGGTCAGCGGCGAAGCCTGCCCGCCCTCGCTGCGCGATTGGTTCGCAGCCCGGGGCATCGCGGCCTACCAGTGTTACGCCACGGCCGACATCGGCCTCATCGCCTACGAGACCGACGCGCGCGAGGGCCTGGTGCTGGACGAGCAGGTGATCGTCGAGATCGTCGGTCCCGACGGCGTGCCCGTCGAAGAAGGCGAGGTCGGCGAGGTGGTGGTGACCAGCTTCGATGCGGACTACCCGCTGATCCGCTTCGGCACCGGCGATCTGTCTGCCGTGCTCAAGGGCCGGTGTCCCACGGGCCGCACCAACGCCCGCATCAAGGGCTGGATGGGGCGCGCAGACCAGACCACCAAGGTGCGCGGCATGTTCGTGCACCCGAGCCAGGTGCAGGAGATCGCGCGGCGCTTTCCTGAACTGGGCCGCGTGCGTCTGGTCGTGAGTGGCGAAATGGCCAGCGACGCCATGGCGCTGCGTTCGGAGTGCGCTGCCCCGGACGAGGCCCTGCGGTCCCGCGTGGCCGAGGTCGTCCGCGAGCTGACCAAGCTGCGCGGCGAGGTGCAATGGTGCGCGGTGGGCAGCCTGCCGGACGACGGCAAACTGATCGACGACCAGCGCAGCTACCGGTAGCGAGAGGGCCATGCGCACTGGTAGTTCTCTCAATTTCCCTACAACGTGTGCGGGGCTACCATCCGCGCCTTTGTCACTTAGGTTGCAGGAGTCGAGATGAACAAGTTGCTGACGGTCACGGCACTGGCGTTGGCCGCCATGGGTGTACAGGCGCAGGATTTCCCGGGCGGCAAGCCCATCACCATCGTGGTGCCCTTCGCTGCCGGCGGCCCCACTGACCGTGTGGCGCGCGACCTGGCCGAGGCCATGCAGCGCCAGATGAACAGCAACCCCATCGTGATCGAGAACCTCGGCGGTGCCGGCAGCACCATCGGCACGACCAAGGTCGCGCGGGCCAAGAACGACGGCTACACGCTGCTGCTGACCCACGTAGGCATGGCCACCACGCCGGTGCTCTACCGCAAGCTGTCCTACAACTACGAGACCGACTTCGAGTACCTGGGCATCGTCAACGACGTGCCGATGACGCTGATCGGCAAGCCGGGCCTGGCGGCCAACAACTTCGGCGAGCTGCGCACCTGGATCGGCCAGAACGCCGGCAAGGTGAATTTGGGCAACGCCGGCATCGGTTCGGCCTCTCACCTGTGCGGCCTGATGTTCCAGAGCGAGCTGAAGGCGGAGATGACGACCGTGCCATACAAGGGCACCGCGCCGGCCATCGCCGACCTGCTGGGCGGGCAGATCGACCTGCTGTGCGACCAGACCACCAACACCACCTCGCAGATCGAGGCCAAGAAAGTCAAGGCCTATGCCGTGACCACGGCCAAGCGGCTTTCCACACCGGCGCTGAAGGACCTGCCCACGCTGGACGAGGCGGGCCTGAAGAGCTTCCAGGTCACGATCTGGCACGGGCTGTATGCGCCCAAGGGCACGCCTGCCCCGGTGCTGACCAAGATCAACGATGCCTTGAAGGCTGCGCTCAAGGACGCCGACTTCATCAAGAAGCAGGAGGGCTTGGGCGCCGTGGTGGCGAGCGACAAGCGCGTCGAGCCGGCCGAGCACAAGAAGTTCGTGCAGGCCGAAGTGGCACGCTTCGGCCCTGTCATCAAGGCTGCGGGCCAGTACGCCGACTGAGTCCGGCCGGCGCACTGCAAGGGCTGCCCACGTACCGGCAGCCCTTTTTCATTGGGGAGTGCCCAGCGCCCGATCCACGGCACTGGCCCGGGAAATCACGGGCGCGCAGCGCAGGCTCGCTCGCTAGCATGGCGGCCACGCGCGATCTGACCGCGCTGGAGACAAGATGCCTGCTTCACTTTGCCTGTCTGCGCTGGAAGACCTGCTGCGCGGCATGTTGCGTATCCGCGCGTTCGAGAACGCTGCCGAGCCGATTCGCTCCCAGAGCCATCGGGAGACATCCCTTGTCGGCCATGAGGCCGTGCCCGTTGGCGTTTGCGCCCACCTGCGGCCCGGCGACCACCTCACCGCCGCGCACCGGGGCCATGGCCGGACGCTGGCCGGGTTGATCGGTCAGGACGCGGACAGCCGCGAAGACCGCGTCGACGCCACGCACCTCGTGGTCGGCGCCGCACACGCAGCCAAACTGCAAGGCAAGGAGGGCGTGTCGGTTTGCTTCTTTGGTGATGCAGCGGCAAATGTGGGACCGTTCATGGAATCGCTCAACTGGGCCAGGGTCTACGCGCTGCCCGTGCTGTTCGTCTGCGAGGACCGA
>CAJYRH010000328.1 GCA_913776795.1 uncultured Pseudorhodoferax sp.
GTGCGTTCGCTGCCAAGCACCTGGACGACTGCGCCATGCTCCGCGTGCTGGGGCTGTCCCAGCGCACGATCGCACTGTCCTACAGCTTCGAGTTCGCGCTGGTCGGCCTGTTCGCCAGCGCGCTCGGCGTGGCACTGGGCTTCGGTGTGCACTACGTGTTCGTGCTGCTGCTGGCCGGGCTGGTCGAGGCCACCCTCCCGGCCACCACGCTGTGGCCCGTGGCCTATGGCCTGGGCATCGGGCTCACGCTGCTGTTCGCGTTCGGCCTGCCGCCCGTGCTGCAACTGGCCAAGGTGCCGCCGCTGCGCGTGATCCGGCGCGACGTTGGGCAGCTCAAGCCCGCCTCCATCGCGGTGCTGGCACTCGGCGTGGCGGGCTTCGCGGGCCTGCTGCTGGCCGTCAGCAGCGACATCAAGCTGGGGCTGATCGCCGTCGGCGGGTTCGCGGGCGCGGTGCTGCTGTTCGCCGCGCTGTCCTGGGTGGCGGTGTGGCTGCTGCGCAAGAGCGTCAACGAGAGCACGGCGCCGCGCTGGCTGGTGCTGGCCACGCGCCAGGTGTCGGCGCGGCCGGCCTACACCGTGGTGCAGGTCAGCGCGCTGTCGGTCGGCCTGCTGGCGCTGGTGCTGCTGGTGCTGCTGCGCACCGACCTGATCGGCGCCTGGCGCCAGGCCACGCCGCCGGACGCGCCCAACCGCTTCGTCATCAACATCCTGCCCGAGCAGGGCGACGCGTTCCGCAAGACGCTGGACGATGCCGGCGTGCGCCAATACGACTGGTACCCGATGTTCCGCGGCCGCCTGGTGGCTGTGAACGACAAACCCGTGAACCCGGCCGACTACGTGGACGAGCGCGCGCAGCGCCTGGTCGACCGCGAGTTCAACCTGTCGCATGCGGCCCAGCAGCCACCCCACAACGAACTGGTCGCAGGCCGCTGGACGCCCGAGGAGCAGGGCGCCGTCAGCGTCGAGGAAGGGCTGGCGCAGACGCTGGGCCTGAAGCTGGGCGACCGGCTGCGCTTCGACATCGGCGGCATCCCCTCGGACGCACGCATCACCTCGCTGCGCAAGGTCGACTGGGGTTCGCTGCACGCCAACTTCTTCGTGATGTACCCGGTGGCGGCCATGCCCGACCTGCCCATCACCTACCTGGCGGCCTACCGCGCGCCCGAGACGCCCGGCTTCGACAACGCACTCGTGCGCGCCTTCCCGAACGTCACCAACGTGGACATGAGCACCGCGCTGGCCCAGGTGCAGCGCGTGCTGGACCAGGTGGTGCGCGCGGTGGAGTTCCTGTTCGGATTCACGCTGGCGGCGGGCCTGGTGGTGCTGTTCGCCGCCATCACGGCCACGCGCGAGGAGCGCGCGCGCGAGTTCGCGATCATGCGCGCCGTGGGTGCCAGCAGTGCGCTGCTGCGCCAAGTGCAGCGCGCCGAGCTGGCGGGCGTGGGCGTGCTCGCCGGCCTGCTGGCCACGCTGGTGGCCATGGCCGTGGGCTGGGCTCTGGCGAAGTATGTGTTCGAGTTCGCCTGGTCGGCCTCGCCGTGGGTGCCGGTGGCCGGCGCGGCAGCGGGCGCCGTGCTGGCGCTTGGCGCGGGCTGGTGGGGCCTGCGCGACGTGCTGCGCCGGCCTGTGGTCGATACGCTGCGCCGCGCCGCCGCCTGATTCAGCCGTAGCGCTGCAGCGCGAAGCCTTCGCGCGGATCGGGGGGCTCGAAGTGGCGGTTGATCAGGCTGAACTGCGCATCGTCGGTCTGGAACGGGTGCGTGCCGGCCCCGTTGCGCGCCTGCAGCCGCGCGCGGCGGACGGCCTCGGGCACGTCCAGCAGGTGCAGCCGGTGCGCCGCGCCAGACTGGGCGATCAGCCCGCGCATCCAGGCGCGCTCGCCCCGCGTGTTGGCCCGGAAGTCCAGCACCACCGAGACGCCGTTGCGCAGCATGGCGACCACGTGCTCGCCGAGCATGGCCTTGAGCCTTCCCGTGCGCTGCAGGTAGTCGGGCAGCGCGTGGATCGCGCCGGGGTACAGCACGGCGAGCCAGGCGTCCTCCTGCGCGAGCACGGTGGCCGGTTGCGCGGCCACGCGGCGCGTGAGCGTGGACCTGCCGGCCGCGATCCTGCCGCACAACAGGTGCAGCATGGCGCAGGCACTGGCGGGACGGGTCATGGGATCTCCTGGTGGAAAACCCCAAGAGACCGTGACGACGCGCCTTCTGGGACGGGTCGTCTTGGCTTGCAGCCGCGCGCTGACCCACCGTCCGCGGACGGCGGCGAATCGTGATGGTGCGCAGGGTGTGGGCCCCGAGGGGCGAAAGTGGAGCCCCGTTGCGGGCACGGTGAACGGTGCCGACGCGACAATCGCGGCCATGCAGATCGAAGAACAACCCGCCTTCAACACCCCCTTCGAGTGGATCGGCGGCGAGGACAGGGTGCGCGCGCTGGTCGAGCGCTTCTACGACCTCATGGACCTGGAGCCCGGCTACGCCGCCTTGCGCGCGGCCCACGGCGACACGCTGGACAACGCGCGCCAGCGCCTGTTCTGGTTCCTGTGCGGCTGGCTGGGCGGCCCTTCGTACTACACCGACCAGTTCGGCCACCCGCGGCTGCGTGCGCGCCACATGCCGTTCGCCATCGGCATCCAGGAGCGCGACCAGTGGCTGGCCTGCATGGACCAGGCCATGGGCGAGACCGGTGTGCCCGAAGCACTGCGCACGCGCCTCAAGGACAGCTTCTTCCAGACGGCCGACTGGATGCGCAACCGCCAGACCATCATGGGCTGACGCGGCGCAGGCGGATGCGCCGCCGGCCGGTGCGCGCGCCTGTCCCATACCGCCGGCCTGCGGCGCGACCCGGGGGGCGCGCAAATCGGCGTCCCGTCCTACATGCCGGCTTCGGTCCGCGCGCGGTGCCGCTCCGTACCAATGGGGGATCGGAGGCCGGCCACCCACGCGGCGCATCGGCCAGCTGGCCTCCGGTTGCGTCCGTGCGTCCGCGCGGACGCCCACCAACGGTGTCGCGGCGCCCCGGTCGGCGCGCAGCCACCACACAGGAGCAAGCCATGCTGGGTCACTTTCTGACGCGTGAGCAGGTGAACGGAATCGCCACGCGGCGCGCCGAACGGCGCGCCTTCTTTCGCAAGACAAGCGGCTTCGCCGTCGGGGTGGCCGGGGGCGGCATCCTGGCCGCCTGCGGCGGCGGGTCCGGCGACTCCAACGCCCAGGCCAACGAGGTTTCCGACGCCGACGTGCTGAACTTCGCGCTGAACCTGGAGTACCTGGAAGCGCAGTTCTACGCCTACGCCGCCACCGGCACCGGCCTGCCGGCCACGCAGCTCACGGGCACGGGCACGCAGGGCGCCGTGACGGGCGGGCGCGCGGTCGCCTTCACCGATCCGGTGGTGCGCCAGTACGCCAAGGAGATCGCGCAGGACGAGATCGCGCACGTGGCCTTCCTGCGCACCGCACTGGGCAGCGCGGCCGTGGCGCAGCCGGCCATCGACATCGGCGCCGACCCGAACGGCGCGTTCTCGAGCGCGGCCCGGGCCGCCGGCCTGATCAGTGCCGGCCAGTCCTTCGACCCCTATGCGAGCGACGAGAACTTCCTGCTGGCCGCCTTCATCTTCGAGGACGTGGGTGTGACGGCCTACAAGGGCGCCTCGCCGCTGATCCAGAACAAGACCTTCCTGGAGGCCGCCGCAGGCATCCTGGCCGTGGAGGCCTACCACGCGGGCCTGGTGCGCACCGCGCTGTACGCCAAGGGCGTGGCCGCTCCGGCGCTGCGCACCGCCACCGATGCGATCTCCAACGCGCGCGACAGCCTGGACGGCAGCAGCGATGTGGACCAGGGCGTGACGGGGGCGGACGACCGTTCCAACATCGTGCCGACCGACGCCAACGGCATCGCCTTCAGCCGCTCGCCCGGCGACGTGCTCAACATCGTCTACCTGAACCCCGGCGCGGTCTCGCGCGGCGGCTTCTACCCCGCCGGCGTGAACGGCACGCTCGCGCTGAGCAGCGCGCTGGCCTGAGACGACGCGCCCCGCACCTGCGGGGCGTTCTTTTGCACCGCACCGTCGAGGACGCACCATGGACTCCCTGCACGCCGCCCACCCGGCACCGCATGCCGCCGCACTGTCCACCGCCGGCGGGTTGCGCTGGCGCTGGCGCTACCTGACCGGCCTGGCCATCGTGCTGGGTGCGCTCGCGCTGTGGGCGCGCGACCTCGCGCAGTCGCCCTGGCTGCAGGACCCGCGGCTGGCCGGCGCGCTGATGGGCGGCGGCATGGCGGCGCTGGCCACGGCCCTGGGCACCTTGCCGGTGCTGCTGTCGCAGAGCTTCTCGCAGCGCAGCCACGACACCATGCTGGGCTTTGGCGCCGGCGTGATGCTGGCGGCCAGTTCCTTCTCGCTGATCATCCCCGCGCTGGCGGCTGCCAAGGGGCAGGGTGCCGGCAGTTGGGGCGCCGCCGGCATCGTGGGCTCGGGCATCGTGGCCGGGGGCCTGCTGGTGCTGTTGATCGACCGCGTGGTGCCGCACGAGCACTTCGTGAAGGGGCTGGAGGGGCCGCAGGCGCGCGCCATGAAGCGGGTCTGGCTGTTCGTGCTGGCCATCGCCGTGCACAACCTGCCCGAGGGCCTGGCCATCGGCGTGGCCTATGCCGGCACCGACCCGCTGGGCGCGCTGGCCCTGGCCACCGGCATTTCCATCCAGGACGTGCCCGAGGGCATGGTCGTGGCTCTGGCCCTGCGCGGCGTGGGCTACGGGCGCCTGCGTTCGGCCGGCCTGGGCGTGCTGTCGGGCCTGGTCGAGCCGCTGGCCGCGGTGTTCGGCGCGGCCGTGGTCGGCCTGTCGGCCAGCCTGCTGCCCTGGGGCCTGGCGGCTGCCGCGGGCGCCATGCTCTACGTGATCAGCCACGAGATCATCCCCGAGTCGCACCGCGCCGGCCACGAGCGCTGGGCCACCTGTGGGCTGATGCTGGGCTTCGTGCTCATGATGGTGCTGGACACGGCGCTGGCCTGAGCCATGAACGCTCCGGTGCCACCGCTGCCTGCGTCCGCGCCGTCAGGTACCCACCTGCACGTGGTGGGCCAGCGCGCCGGGCCGCGCACGGCCGACGCGCTGCAATGCGCGGCCTGGATAAAGGCGGTGGCCGAACAGGCCGACCGCCAGGCCTATGCCCGTTTGTTCTGCCACTACGCGCCACGCATCAAGGCCTATCTCATGCGCGGCGGCACCGACGCATGCCAGGCCGAGGAACTTGCGCAGGAGTCGCTACTGGTGCTGTGGCACAAGGCCTGCCATTTCGATGCCACGCAGGCCAGCGTGGGCACCTGGCTGTTCACGATCGCGCGCAACCTGCGCGTGGACCGCTTTCGCAGCCTGGGTGTGGCGGCCATGCCATACGACGAAGCCGAGCTGCAGGCCGTGGCCGACGAGGCTCCGCCGCCCGACGAACGGCTGCAGCTGGCGCAGCTGCGCGAACGCATGCGCGTGGCACTGCACCAGATGCCGGCCGCGCAGGCGCGCGTGCTGCGCCTGTGCTACTTCGAAGGCCAGCCGCACACGCGCATCGCCACCGAACTGCAGCTGCCGCTGGGCACCGTGAAGTCGCGCATGCGGGCGGCCCTGGCCTACCTGCGGCGGGCCCTGCAGGACAAGCCCGGCACGCCATGAAGCGCACCATCACCCACCATCCCGGCGACGCGGTGCTGCTGGCCCATGCCGGAGGCTGGCTGCCCGCGGGCCCCGCGCTCGTGACGGCTGTGCATGTGGAAGGCTGCGCGCGCTGCGCGGCCCGCCTGGCGGCACTGGAGGGTGCCGGCGGCGACTGGCTGGAGCGCCAGAGCGGTGCCGCGCTGCGCCCCGATGCGCTGGCGCGCGCGATGGCGGCGCTGGATGCGCCGCCCGTCGCGAACGCCGCCGTGCTGCGGCAGGGCCCGCCGCCGCTGCCGGCCGGCGTGGCCTGGCCAGGCGCACTGGCGGGGCTGCAGGTGGCGCCCTGGCGCTGGATCGGCCCCGGCATGCGCTACAGCCGCGTGCGGCTTGCTGCCGATGACCAGGCCTTCGTCTTCCTGCTGCGCATCGCGCCCGGCAAGTACCTGCCGCAGCACGCGCACACCGCCCGCGAGTTCACCCAGGTGCTGTGCGGCAGCTTCCACGACGGGCGGGCCCAGTTCGGCGCCGGCGACTTCGACGTGGCCGACAGCAGCGTGCACCACCTGCCCGTGGTGCAGTCGGCGCAGGAGTGCGTCTGCCTCACGGCCGTGCAGGGGCGGCTCGTCTTCGACGGGCCGTACGGGCGCCTGCTGGGGCGGCTCAGCGGCCTGGGCTGAGGTGCCGCTCGGCAGCGGCCAGGGCGCCTGCCGGCCGGATCCCGTGCGCGCAGGCGGCCGTGGTCAGGGGCCGCGCCGTTCGAGCAACAGCGCGCGCAGCTGTTGCGCAGCCGGCGACAGCGGCCGCGCGCGCGGCACGATCACGTCGACGGCCGGCAGCCGGATCGGCAGGGTGATCGGCGCCACGCGCAGCGCGCCCAGCCGCGCATAGTGCGAGGCCAGCGAGCTCGGCATCAGCGCCGCCATATCCGACCCCGCCACCAGCGCGGTGGTGACCGTGGTCGAGGCGGTCTCGATGTAGTCCAGCCGCTGGTGC
>CAJYRH010000329.1 GCA_913776795.1 uncultured Pseudorhodoferax sp.
CAGCGACACCTCGGGCGCCGCCAGCACGCGCGCGCAGCGCACCGCCAACACGCAGGGGATGGCCAGCTGCACCACGCCCAGCAGTGCGAGCAGGCCGACGTCGTGCGCCGTCGCCGTGAGCGGCCAGGCGGCCGGCAGCGTGGTGAGCGTGGACAGCAGCGCACCGACCAGCACGGCCGGCACCAGATCCAGGTCACGACCGGATGCGTGACTGCGCTGCACCACCGTCCAGTTGACCGCAGCCGCCAACGGCACGCACAGCGCCACCAGCGTGCCCGCCAGCAAGCCGCCATCGCCCAGGCCCAGCTGGGTGCCATACATCCAGGCGATGCCGACGCCGGCCAGCACGATGGCGCCCCAGGTGCGCGGCGCCAGCCGGTGGCCGAGCGCGCAGCGTGCAACCAGTGCCGTGAACAGCGGCCCCAGCGCCATCGTCACCAGCACGTTGGCCACGCTGGTCAGGGCCAGCGCCAGCATGAAGGCCGTGAACATCACGCTCCAGCACAGACCCGACACCCACAGTGCCCAGCCTGCAGCGCGCATGCGCGCCAGCAGCGCGCGGCCCTGCAGCGCAGGCAGCAGCACCAGCAGTGCGACCAGCGTGAAGAAGCTGCGCCAGAACGTCACCTCGAAACCCTCGGCCGCCTGCAGGTGCCGCGTGACCACGCCGGCAATCGACCACATCAGCGTGACGAGGACCATCAGGAACAGGGCGCGTGTATGGGTCAGCTGCATGCGGGTCGTGTCTCCGGCCGGACTTCGGCCGGGCGCGATTGTGCTGCACGGGCGCATGGGGCGCGCTTCGGCTCGGCGCGCGGTGCCGGCATCGGCCGGCGGCCGGGCGGGCGCTCAGCCCGCAGCAGACGCCAGCGCCTCGCGCATGGCGCGTGCCACCAGTTGCTGGCGCTCGCGTGGCATGCGCGCAAGCGTGCTGGCCAGGCTGATCGCCGCCATCGGTTCACCGCGCGCATCGCGCACGGCCATGCCCACGGCCAGCACGTTGCGCGTGGCGTGGTTGCCGATGAGCGACCATCCGCGCTCGCGCGTGGCGCGCACCAGCAGGTGCAGCCGCTCGGGCGTCATGCCGCCATAGGCCGCAAGCGCGGCCGCGTTGGCCGCCACGATCTGCCGGACCTGCGCGTCAGGCAGGGCCGACAGCAGCGCCAGCCCGGCCGCACCCACGCCCAGCGGCTGGCGCGTGCCGACCTGGATCACCAGGACCTGCACCGGATGCGTACCGACTTCGCGCGCGATGCACAGCGAGTGCGGCCCGTCGCGCACGATGGCGAAGGCGGCGTCGCCGAAGGCCGCGCTGACCCGCGCGAGCACCGGCTGCAGCCGCACCGCCATGTTGGGCTGGCCACGTGCCGCTGCAGCCTGGCCCAGCCGCGGCCCCGGCCCGTACCGAAAGCGTCCGGCCGCTGCCACATAGCCGGCTGCCTGCAGCGTGGCCAGCAACCTGTGCACGGTGGCCCGCTCCAGGCCGCAGGTTCTGCACAGATCGACCACGCGCAGCCCGTCGGGGCCGGCGTCGAGCATTGCGTCCAGCAGCTGCAGTCCCCGCCGCAGCGCCCGTGCGCCGCCGGCGTCAGCGGAGGGATCGTCCGCAGAGTGGACGTTTTGAATCGTGGTGGATCGGGCCATGGCGAAGAATTCCGATGGTCGGGAGCGATGCCGCGCAGTGTGCCGCAGCCTCTCGGCGCAACACCAATCCAGGAGACCACATGACCGATCGCCGCCTTCCCCGCCGCCTTTCCCGTCGCCTATCGCGCCGCCAGCTGGTCGCCCTCGCCACAGGCCTGGCCTGCCTGGCCACCGGGCCCGCCCATGCCGAAACCTGGCCCGCCAAACCCGTGCGCCTGGTGGTGGGCTACGCCGCCGGCGGCGCCACCGACGTGGTCACGCGCCTGGTCGGCCAGAAGATGGGCGAGCTGCTCGGCCAGCCGGTCGTCGTGGACAACCGCACAGGCGCCAACAGCAACGTGGGCGCCGAGGTGGTGGCGCGCGCGCCGGCGGATGGCTACACGCTCTACGTCTACACCATCGCCAACACCATCAACGCCTCGCTGTACGGCAAGCTGGGCTACGACCCGCGCAAGGACTTCGCGCCCATCGGCCTGATGGCCAAGATCCCCAACATCCTGGTCGTGCACCCGGGCCTGCCAATCAAGACCGTGGCCGACTACCAGCGCTTCGCCAAGGCCGAGAAGAACGGCATCACCTTCGCCTCCTCGGGCAGCGGCTCGTCCATCCACCTGTCGGGCGAGATGTTCAAGATGCAGACCGGGCTCAACATGCTGCACGTGCCCTACCGCGGCAGCGCGCCGGCCGTGGCCGATCTGCTGGGCGGCCAGGTGCAGTCCATGTTCGACAACGCGCCCTCCTCGCTGCCGCACGTGCAGTCGGGCAAGCTGCGCGCCATCGCCGTGACCAGCGCCCAGCGCCTGCCCATGCTGCCGGACGTGCCCACGCTGGCCGAGTCCGGCTTCCCGGGCCTGGACGTGCAATCCTGGTTCGGCCTGGCCGCGCCGGCCGGCACGCCGGCGCCCGTCATCGCCCAGCTCAACAAGGCGCTCAACCAGGCGCTGGACACGCCCGAGGTGAAGAAACGCCTGCAGGACCTGGCGGCCACGCCCGCCCCGGGCACGCCCGAGCAGATGCGCGCCTTCGCCGATGCCGAGATCACGCGCTGGCAGGCGGTCGTCAAGGCCTCCGGCGCCTCGGCCGAATGAGCCCTTTTCC
>CAJYRH010000330.1 GCA_913776795.1 uncultured Pseudorhodoferax sp.
CGTGCGCGCCAACGAGCGTGGCGCCAAGGGCCTCATGGTGGCGTTCGGCACGGGGCGCAACCTGACGGAGGCCGACCGCACCGATGTGTCCGTGCAAAGCATCTATTCGGTGCTGGACAGCACGCAGTACAAGCTGCAGTCGGGAACGGGCAAGGTGGTGGTGGACGGCACGGCCACGCCCGTGGGCAGCGGCGTGTCCAACCTGGTGCAGCAGACGGTCGATGCCACCGCCATTGCGGGTTCGGGCGCCAGCAGCGCGCGCACCTTCTGGACGGTGTCGCAGAACGACGTGCCCTACACCGGGCAGAACCAGAAGAAGGGCTGGTACCTCAACCTGCCGGCGGCCGGCGAGCGCGTGCTGGCGCAGATGGCCTTCTACGACGACAGCAACATCATCGAGCTGATCTCCGAGATCCCGGCATCGGGCGGCAACACCGCCGAGGAGTCGTGCCTGCCACCGTCGACGGAACTCAAGAAGTACCGCACGCTGCTCAACATCATGGACGGCAAGCGGCCGTCCATCCAGGTGATGGACACCAACGGCGATGGCGACTACCTGTCCAACGGCCCACAGGGCGACTTGAATACCTCGCGCATGACGGCGTCCGGGGCCGAGAACCGTGTGACGACGAGAGCCAGGCAGATGCGCATGGGCTCGGACAACCGGACCGACAGACTCAATCGTTTCCCCGAAATCCCGCTGCGCCCGAATTGGCGCCAACTGCAATGAGCTTCACACCTTCGCCACGTGCGCGCGGCTTCACGCTGATCGAGATGATGATCACGGTGGCCATCGCGGCCATCCTGGTGGCCATCGCGCTGCCGAACTACACCGAGTACGTGCGCCGGGGCGCCCGCTCCGAAGCGCGCGCCGGGCTGCAGCAGGCGGCGCAGTGGATGGAGCGCGCCGCGACGGCCACCGGTATTTATCCACTGACGGCTGCGTTCCCTGCCAACTTGCGCAGGGTGCAGTCCGGGCGCTACGAGATCTCCCTGGAGTCGCCGACCGGCGGGATCGAGGCCGACCGGGGGCGCACCTTCACCCTCACGGCGACACCGCAAGGTCCCCAGGCCGGCGACAAGTGCGGCAACCTGATCCTCACCCACACCGGTGTGCGTGATCGTTCCGGCACCGAAACAGTCCAGAACTGCTGGAACCGCTGACCATCCCCGCCCCGCCCCGGACGCTGCTCGGCTGCGACTTCAGCAGCAGCCCCACGCGCCGCAAGCCCATCGTGCTGGCGCTCGGCCACCTGGATGGGCGCACCGTCCGGCTCGACCGCTTCGAGCGCTTCACCACGCTGGCGGACTTCGGCGCCTGGCTCGCCCGGCCCGCGGACTGGGTCGGCGGCTTCGACCTGCCGTTCGGCCTGCCGCGCGAACTGGTGCTGGCGCTCGGCTGGCCGACCGCCTGGGAGGCCTGCATGGCGCATTACGCCAGCCTCACGCGGCCGCAGTTGCGCGGCCAGTTCCAGGCCTTCTGCGAAGGCCGCCCGGTGGGGGGCAAGTTTGCCCACCGCACGACCGACGGCCCGGCCGGGGCAAGCCCGTCGATGAAATGGGTCAACCCGCCCGTGGCGTGGATGCTGCACGCTGGCGTTCCGCTGCTGCGTGCGGCGGGTGTGCACCTTCCCGGCCTGGCGGACGGCGACCGGCGGCGCGTGGCCCTGGAGGCCTACCCGGGCCTGCTGGCGCGCGAGATCCTGGGCGGCCGGCGCAGCTACAAGAGCGACGATCCGCTGCGCCAGACACCGGAGCGGCGCCAGGCGCGCGCCGACCTGCTCGGCGTGCTGTGCGAAGGCGCGGGCGCGCGGCGGCTGGGCTTGCACCTGGCGCTGCCGCCCGAGGCGCACAAGGCCATGCTGGACGACGGCAGCGCAGACCTGCTGGATGCCGCCCTGTGTTTGGTGCAGGCCGCGTGGGCGCAGGTGCGGCATGCCGACGGCGATGACCGCTTCGGCATGCCGAAAGGCAGCGATCCGCTGGAAGGCTGGATCCTGACGGCGCAGACGCCGTGATGTGTTTGAAACGCGCGCGTTGAATGTTGCCGATTCGTCGGCTTCTTGCAAAAATGCAGCCTACTGCGGAAGAACATCCATGTCTGACATCGATCCGAACCGGGGCCTGCGCGGCATTGCGCGCAAGTGCATTGCCGTGGCGCGGGCTGTCGGCATGGTGCCTCCGGCACGGCCGCCTGCGCATTGGGCGCCATGCCCGCATTGCGGCGAGCAGGCCGACCATGCCGGCAGGCGCTGCGGCCACTGCGGCGAGGTGATGACGCCGCAGTCCAAATGGGACACCTCGCACGCGCCGCTGGAGCCGCGCGGCTGGCGCAAGTAGGGCGGCGTCGCCGCCGCTGCGGCTTCAGCTTGCGGTGCCGTCGGCGCGCGAGATCACCGTCTCGTCGAGCTTGCGCGCCAGTTCGGTCACGGCCATGGCGGCTGGGCTGCCAGGCGCACTGACCATCAGCAGCTGGCGCCGCATCACGGCCTCGCGCACGGACGGATCCACCGGGATGTCGCCCACGTGGATCAGCCGCACCGAGCGGCCGGTGCCGCTCGTCACGAAGCGGTCGAGCACCTGCTGCAACTGCGAAGTGATGGCCCTGCCGTCGCCTGGGCGTGCGGTCTGGTTGATCACCATCCGCACGTGCTGGCGCTTGTGCTGCGTGGCCAGGACCTTGATGGCGGCGTAGGCATCCGTCAGCGAGGTCGGCTCAGGCGTGGCCACGACCAGAACTTCCGAGGCGAGCGACACCGCGAACAGCACCACGTCGGAGATGCCGGCACCAGTGTCCAGCAGCAACACGTCGTAGTCGGGCATCACGCTGCGGATCACGCCGAGGAATTCGTCCCGCACTTCGGGCGTGAGCCGTGAATACTCGACCATGCCAGAGCCGGCCAGCAGCACGGAGAAGCCGCCCGGTGCCTTGACGATGGCCTCGGCGATGGTGGCCTTGCCCGTGAACACGTCGTGCAGCGTGATCTTGGGATGCAGGTTCAGCACCACGTCGAGGTTGGCCAGGCCCAGGTCGGCGTCCAGCACCAGCACGCGCTGGCCGCGCCGAGCGAGCGCGGCCGCCAGGTTGGCCGAAAGAAAAGTCTTGCCCACGCCGCCCTTGCCGCTGGTGACGGCCAGGACCCTGGCGCCGAGCGCCGGCGGCATGGACTTGGGGGTGGAGGGATCGCTCATCGTGTTCCTCTTACACAGCGCCGCCAGGGGCGGCGCCAGAACTCATGTCGATCCAGGCGGGATCTGCAGCGGCCAGGTGGCCGAACAGCAAGTGTTTTTCCTCCGCGCTGACGGTGCTGTCGGGTTGCTCTTCCAGGCACAGCCGGTTGCGCCCGCCGGTCTTGGCGATGTACAGCTGCTGGTCCGCGCGGTCGATCCACAGCTCGGTGGTCGAGCGGATCCACTGCAGTGCGAACGCGCCGCCGATGCTCACCGTCACGCGAAGGTCCACGCTGGGCGACACCCGGATGGGCGTGGCCTCGATGGTGCGGCGGATGCGCTCGGCCACCACCTGGCCGAAGGCGGGCTGGCAGCTCGGCAGCACCACGGCGAATTCCTCGCCGCCGTAGCGCGCAGCCGTGTCCATGGGCCGGATGCAGCCGGCCAGCGACTGCGCCACGGCCTGCAGCACCTGGTCGCCTGCCATGTGGCCGTAATTGTCGTTGACGGACTTGAAATGGTCGATGTCCAGCATCAGCAGCAAAGCTGCTTCACCCGAGCGGGCCACGCGGTCGATCTCGGCTTCCAGCACATGCTCGAGCTGGCGCCTGTTGGACAGGCCGGTGAGCGCATCCTTGAGCGAGAGTTCGTTCAGGCCATCGATCACGGCCTGCAGATAAGCCGTTGCGTCGCCATCGGACGATGGCAGATGCGCCATTCCGGTGCGGTCCAGCAGCGCACGTGCGGCATCCAGGCGCAACTTGTGCAGGTCGACCAGATTGGACGGGGCCGGAGGGGTCACGGAGGGGCGGGGGGTTGAACCGGCGCAGTTTACCAGCGCGGTCCGGCCACGGCAGCCGCGCCGAAGGCGGGAAAAACCGGCGAATGGCCCGGTGTTTTCAGGCAGGCGACTGCATGCTGGAATGCTGCAGCGCGGCCAGCGCCTCCGCATCGGTGCGGTACAGGCGCAGCAGCGGATCGGGCGCTGCGCCGGCCTGTGGCAGCGCTCCGACGCGCAGCAGCACGCGCTCGACGGGCAGCTTGATGCCGGCGATGTGCAGGCAGACGCCGCGCTCGCGCAGGCCCTTGCGCAGCTGGACGAACATCTCCACGCCGGTGGCATCGATGTGGTTGATGGACAGCGCGAACACGCAGACGTGACGCACCTGCGGATGCGCTGCCAGGTGCTCCAGCACGGCGCGCTCGAAGGCGTTGGCCGAGGCGAAGTCCAGACCGCCATCCATGCGCAGCGCGTACAGCCGCGGCGCCAGAGGCGGCAGGTGCCACAGATGACGGTCGCGCAGGCTGCCGTCCGGATGCAGGCCGATCTCGATGATGCGCGGGTGCAGCCGCAGGTACAGGAAATGCGACAGGCTCATGAGCAGGCCGGCGATCACGCCCCAG
>CAJYRH010000331.1 GCA_913776795.1 uncultured Pseudorhodoferax sp.
GGTGCCATCGAACCCTGGAAGCGAATCTGGCCCTTCTCCAGCACGTAGGCCCGGTCGGACACCAGTTCCGCAAAGTGCATGTTCTGCTCGGACAGGAGGATGCTCACGCCCTGGCTCTTGAGCTCCAGGATCATGTGGGCCATCTGCTCGACGATCACCGGCGCCACGCCTTCGCTCGGCTCGTCCAGCAGCACGAGGTAGGGGTTGCCCATCAGCGTGCGCGCCACGGTCAGCATCTGCTGCTCGCCGCCGCTCATGCGGCCGCCCGGGCGGTTGGGCATCTCGCCCAGGTTGGGAAACAGCTTGAACAGCTTCTCGGGCGTCCACAGCGGGGCGTCGGTGCCATCGGCCCAGCGCCGCGCGGGCTGTTTGCCGACTTCCAGGTTCTCCATGACCGTGAGGTCGGTGAAGACGCGCCGGTCTTCCGGCACGAAGCCCAGGCCCAGGCGCGACGCATAGTGCGGCTCGGTGCGCGAGATGTCGTGGTCCAGGAAGCGAATGCTGCCGGCGCGCTTGGCCAGCATGCCCATGATGGCCTTGAGCGTGGTGGACTTGCCCGCGCCGTTGCGGCCCATCAGCGCCACGACCTCGCCACGGTGCACGGACAGGTCGACGTCGTAGAGGATCTGGGCGGCGCCATACCAGGCGCGCAGCGCCTTGGTTTCCAACAGGGTCGTCATGCGTGGCTCACTTCCTTCTCGAAGGTCTTGCCGCTGCCGAAGTAGACCTCCTGCACCTTGGGATGGTCGCGGATCTCCAGCGGCTTGCCCTGCGCGATCAGCCGGCCGCGGGCCAGCACGATCATGCGGTCGGCATAGGCGAACACCACGTCCATGCTGTGCTCGGTGAACAGCACGGCCATGCCGCGGTCGACCACGAGCTGCTTGGTCAGTGCCATGAGTTCGTTGCGCTCCTTGGGGGCCATGCCGGCGGTGGGCTCGTCCATGAGCAGCAGTTTGGGGTCGTTGGCCATGGCGATGGCCAGCTCCACGCGCTTGACGTCGCCGTAGGCCAGCTCGCTGCAGGGGCGGTCGGCCTGGGCGCGCATGCCGACCTGCTCCAGCAGCGCGAGCGCGTCCGCACGCCGGTGGTCGGCCGCGCGGCGCCACATCGAAAACAGCTTGCCGTCGTGCGAGAGCAGGGCCATCTGCACGTTCTCCACCACGGTCAGCGAGGCGAAGGTTTCGGCGATCTGGAAGGTGCGGCCCACGCCCAGCCGCCAGATCGCGCGCGGCTTCATGCCCACGAGCTCCTGGCCGGCGAGCCGGATCGAGCCCTGGTCGGCGCGCAGCTGGCCGTTGACCATGTTGAATGTGGTGGTCTTGCCGGCACCGTTGGGGCCGATCAGCGCGAGCAGTTCGCCTTTGTGCAGGGTAAAGTCGATCCCGTCCACGGCCTTGACGCCGCCGAAGGACTTGCCCAGGCCCTGGACTTGAAGCAGCGGAGCGTTCATGGCTTGGCCTTGCGGGAGAACAGTTGCTGGGCGAAGCCGGCAATGCCCTGCGGGAACAGCAGCACCAGCAGCAAGATGATGCCGCCCAGCATGGCGCGCCAGTAATCGGTGTTGCGCGCCACGGTGTCGTGCAGCCAGGTGAAGCTGACGGCACCGACCACCGGGCCGGCCAGCGTCTGGATGCCACCCAGCAGCACCATCACGAGGCCGTCGATCGACTTGGTGACGTTGAGCGACTCGGGCGAGATGCTGCCCTTGGAGAAGGCATACAGCGCGCCGGCCAGGCCGCCGACCGCGCCGGCCACGACGAAGGCGGCCCATTGCATGCGCTTGACGTCGATGCCGATGGCGTCCGCCCGCAGCGCCGAATCGCGGCCCGCGCGCAGCGCGTAGCCGAACGGCGAGAACAGCACGCGGCGCAGCCACCAGATGCCCAATCCGACGAGCACCAGCGTGAGCCAGTAGTACGCGCGCTTGTCCGCGAATGCCTCCGAAGGCCAAACACCGGTCAGGCCGTTGCTGCCGCCCGTGAAGCTGTCCCACTGGTAGGTGATGGCCCAGGTGATCTGCGCGAAGGCCAGCGTGAGCATGGCCAGGTAGACGCCCGATAGCCGCACCGCGAACCAGCCGTAGACGAAGGCCCCCGCGGCGGCCACGAGTGGCGCCAGCACCAGCGCGGCTTCCATGGGCATGCCGGCCGCGCGCACGAACAACGCGGCAGCATAGGCACCCAGGCCGAAGTAGGCCGCGTGGCCGAAGGAGTGCATGCCGGCCGGCCCCATGATGAAGTGCAGGCTGGTGGCGAACAGGGCCGCGATCAGCAGGTCGATCAGCAGCACCGTGGTGTACGAGGACGCTTCGGTCAGCAGCGGCACGGCCGCCAGCGCGAGTGCCAGCAGCGCCACGCAGACGAGGTAGGCGCGGCCGGGTTGGCGCAGCGGTTCCTCGGCCATGCCCACGTAGCGGCTCGGCGCCTGGGGCCGGCCCAGCAGGCCCCAGGGCCGCCAGACCAGCACGGCGGCCATCACGAGGAAATCGACCATCAGCGTGAGCTTGGAGAAGGACACGCTGATGCCGAACAGGTCGACCACGCCGAGCCAGATGCAGACCGCCTTGAGCTCGGCCACGAGCAGGGCCGCCAGGTAGGCACCCGGCAGCGAACCCATGCCGCCCACCACCACGACCACGAAGGCCGCGCCGATGGTGTGCAGGTCCATCTCCAGCGTGGCGGGCTCGCGCGGCAGCTGCAGTGCGCCGCCCAGGCCGGCCAGCAGCGCGCCCAGCGCGAACACCGCCGTGAACAGCCAGGCCTGGTTCACGCCCAGGGCGCTGACCATCTCGCGGTCCTGCGTGGCGGCGCGCACGAGGGTGCCGAAGCGCGTGCGCGTGAGCAGCAGCCAGACCAGGCCCAGCACCACCGGGCCCACGGCGATCAGGAACAGGTCGTAGGACGGGAATTGCCGGCCCAGGATCTCGACCGCGCCACGCAGGCCCGGTGCACGCGGGCCCAGCAATTCGTCGGGACCCCAGATCCACAGCGCCGCGTCCTTGATCACGAGCACCAGCGCAAAGGTGGCGAGCAGCTGGAACAGCTCGGGCGCCTTGTAGATGCGCCGCAGCAGCACCACCTCGACGATGGCACCCAGCACGCCCACCGCGAGCGCCGCCACTACCAGCGCCGGCCAGAAGCCCAGGCTGTCGCCGAACCGGTCGACCAGCGTGTAGGCGGTGTAGATGCCCACCATGAAGAACGAGCCGTGCGCGAAGTTGACGATGCGCGTGACGCCGAAGATCAGCGACAGCCCGGCCGCGACCAGGAACAACGAGGACGCCGCGGCGAGCCCGTTGAGAAGTTGGACGATGAGTCCCGAGAAGCTCATGGGGAATTCGCCGCGGCGGCGGCATCAGGCCCGGGCGCCGCGCTGCAGGCGCCCGGAGCCGATGGTGGAGATCAGTCGGCCGTGCGGGACTTCTTGATGTCGGCCGCAGAGGGCTGGAAGCGTGCATCCGCACCGTCGAGGTAGACGTAGTCCACCATCACGCCCTTGCCGCCCTCGTTCTTGGTCTTGCCGACGAACGCGCCCATGGTGGACTGGTGGTCTTCTGCACGGTAGGTGATCTTGCCGAAGGGGCTGGACACCTGCAGGCCCTTGAACGCGGCGACCAGCTTGTCGGACTCGGTGCCCTTGGCCTTGGCAATGCCGGCCGCGGCCGACATGATCATGCTGTAGCCCACCACCGAACCCAGGCGCGGGTAGTCCTTGTACTTGCCGTGGTAGGCCAGGAAGAAGGCCTTGTGCTCGGGCGTCTGGATGCCGTACCAGGGGTAGCCGGTGACGATCCAGCCGTTGGGCGCTTCGTCGCGCAGCGGGTCCAGGTACTCGGGCTCGCCGGTCAGCACGCTGATCACGGCACGTTCCTTAAACAGGCCGCGCGTGTTGCCCTCGCGCACGAAGCGCGACAGGTCGGCACCGAACAGCACGTTGAAGATCGCATCGGGCTTGGCATCGGCCAGCGCCTGCACCACGCTGCCCGCATCGACCTTGCCCAGCGGCGTGGCCTGCTCGGCGACGAACTCCACATCAGGTTGCGCGGCTTTGAGCAGCTGCTTGAACGCGGCCGTGGCCGACTGGCCGTACTCGTAGTTGGGGTAGACGATGGCCCAGCGCTTCTTCTTGAGCTTGACGGCCTCGGGCACGAGCATGGCCGCCTGCATGTAGGTGCCGGGGCGCAGCCGGAAGGTGTACTGGTTGCCGCCTTGCCAGGTCATCTTGTCGGTCAGCGGCTCGCCGGCCAGGTAAAAGAACTTCTTCTGCTTGGCGAAGTCCGCCAGCGCCATGCCGGTGTTGGACAGGAAGGCGCCAGCCAGCAGGTCGACCTTCTCGCGCGAGACCAGTTCCTCGGCCATGCGCACGGTGTCGCCCGGGCTACCGTTGTCGTCGCGCGTGATGAGTTCGAGCTTCTTGCCGTTGATGCCGCCCTTGGCGTTGATCTCCTCGACCGCCAGGTCCATGCCCTTCTTGTAGGGCTCCAGGAACGCAGGCTGGGCCTTGTAGCTGTTGATCTCGCCGATCTTGATCACGCCCTGGGCGTGTGCGGGAACGAACGAGGCGAGCGCGAGGACCGATGCGGCGCTGAACACATGACGCAGGGATTTCATCGAAAGACTCCTAAGGGGACGATGGACAGATTCTGTTGGCAAGGGCTTGCGCTTCAGCGCAGGCCGTCCTTGCCCTCGGCCTCGCTGGCCTGCAGGCCGCCGACGCGCGGCAGCGGCCGGCCGCCGGCTGTCACCGACACGGCCACGACGATCTCGTGCGCGCGCGGCGCATCGGGCACGCGTGCCTCGATGGCGTCGAAGTGACTGCGCACGAAGGCAGCATCCTTGTGGCCCAGCGGCACGTCGATGGTGCAGCCCATGCCGCCGACTTTCTTGGCCGATGGCACCAGGGCGGCGCCCTTCTCGACAGCGCGGCGCAGCGGAGCGCCGAGCTTGGGATGCAGGATGGCGGCGGCGTGCTCGAGTTCGCCGGCCTCGCCGACGATCGCGGCCTTGCCGTAGCCTTCGGCCTCGGCGGGCGCGATGCCCAGCGCGGCGACGCACCTGTCGCCAAGCAGCCCGCCAAGCTCCTCGCCGATGGCAATCAGCGCTTCGAGGTTTTCCTCGTACCGGCCCGCGCAGGGATTGGTGATGACGGCCATCGCAAGTGCGCGGCGCACCGGCGGCGTGACGGGGCGCCCCATTTCGATGCGTGTTTCATCGACTTGAACGATCAGTTTGCGGATCTCTGCGGGCATGGCTGCGGTTCAGGTTGCGAAGAGGAGGGCATTGTGCGGTCGGCGCCGTGGCCTGCGTTTAGGTACTTTCATTAAGCAATTACTGCACCAACTGCCGATCCGTGGCCTGGTCGGTGCTGCGCCAGCGGTCCTGGCAGACCAGCGCAGCATGCCAGATCAAGCCATGCGCACGCAGTGCCTGCGCGCGTGCCAGGCCGGCCTGCAGCGCCTGGTCGACCAGAGCCTGCGGCAAGCGTGGCACATCGACAGTGACGAGCCGGTCGCCCAGGTCGCTGTCGTCCTTGACGTGGCTGGCTGGCTGGCGCGCGATGCGTGCATCATCCACGTCCACCGCGTTGGCGATCACGGTGGCCGCAGCGTCCGCCGCAGCAGCGTCCCTCGCCAGCACCGTCACGCTGTCGGCGATGCCGAACGAGTGGCTGCGGCCGCGCCAGCCGCTCGTGGCCACGCCGCGCACGGGCAGCTCGGCGCCGATGGCGAACTGCGCGTCCGTGGCCAGCTGGTGTGGGCCAGTGGGGCGAAAGCTTGCAAGGTCGGCCCACAGGCCGACGCGCACCTGCTGTCCTGCGGTCAGGTGGATGGCGATGTCGCCGCCATTGTTCACCCAGGCCCGCGCAATGCCGTCACCTGTGTAGTGCGCGAGGACCTCCTGCGCCACGGCACCTGCAACGGCGGCCATGGGCGTGATGAAGCCGCTTCGGTATGGCGCACAGGCCTGCCACATGCGCCGTGCCACGGGGCCGCGCAGGACGCATGCGCCGTCGACCGGCATGCGCAGCAGCGGCAGCTCGGCCACGAGTTCGGGCAGCACCGTGCAAAAGCGCTGCCACGCAGCCTCGTGCGCGGCCTGCACCGCCTCGACATCGCCTTGCGCCGCGATGACCAGGTCAATGGGCCCGTGCTGGAAATGCGCTCGTCCGTTGGACAATGTGCTGCGGCTCGGGCCCATGGGAGGGTGGCCTTCAACCGAGCAGTGGCGTCTGTCCGATGGGCCAGCCGTTGCCTGCCGCCGGCGCCAGCATGCGCCGCGCGCGTGGTGCACCGTCGTTGTGCCAGGCACCATGGCGCAGGGTGTCGGACAGGGAGCGCACCTGCTCCATGTGGCCGCCCAGACGTTCGTAGTCCGCCAGCCGCATCGTGAACTCCAGTGGCGCCACGATGGCCGGCGTGGGCACCGTGCCGAAGCTGTTGTCGGGCATGCGCATCACGTCGACCATCACGGTGATGCCGCCGCCGGGCCAGACGTAGCCCGGCGCTCCGCCCAGCGTGACGTTGACGACGGACTGCTTGATGGCCTGCGTGAGCAGCACCGGGTTCTCGCTGACGCCCGCGCGCAGGCTGCCGCCCGCGCCGCCCAGGAACAGCACCGTCGTCAGCGATGGCTCGCAGTTTTCGCCGATGCGCGCGACCACGCGCGCGACCTCCTCGGGCATGGTCACGGACTGCGGTACGAGTTGGTCGTCCAGCACGAACCAGGCGGCATGCTCGCCTGTCGTGGACACCATCAGCAGGCGCAGTCCGGGCCAGGCGACCCCGGCCTCGCATTCGTCGATGATGGACAGGGGATCTGCAATGTCGGTGCCGCCCCAGCCCGTGCCGGGGTTGGCGACCTGGAAGTAGCGGCCCGGCGTGGACTTGCGCCCGCGTACCTTGACGCCGGCCGGGGGCATGTCCAGGCAGCGGCCGGCCTGGTGTTCGGTCAGCACGCCGGTGATGTGGTCGTCGACGACGATGACCTCGTCGCAGATGCCGAAGAACTGGCGCGCGAAGATCCCCACCGTGGCCGAGCCGCAGCCCACTCGCATGCGCTGCTCCCGCACCCCGTTGACGACGGGTGCCTGGCCGGCCTGGATGGTCAGCTGCGCGCCACCGTCGATGGTCAGGTCCACGGCCTGCTTGTTGCCCAGCAACTGCATCGCGTCGAGCGTGACGCGGCCTTCCTTCTTGCTGCCGCCCGTGAGGTGGTGCACGCCGCCCAGCGACAGCATCTGCGAACCGTATTCGGCCGTCGTCACGTGGCCGATCACCTCGCCCTTGCAGCGCACGTTGGCCTGCTCGGGGCCGAGCCAGCGGTCGGTGTCGATCTTCACCTTGAGGCTGCAGTAGCTGAAGATGCCTTCGGTGACGACGGTGACCATGTCGACGCCGTCGGCCTCGGAGGCGACGATGAAGGGCGCGGGCTTGTAGTCGGGGTAGGTCGTGGAGGCGCCGATGCCGGTGACGAAGACCTGCGGCGCAGGTGCCAGGGGGGCGGCCTGGTCCGCCTCGGTGGCTTCGCGTGCCGTGAACTGCACCAGCGGCTGCTCGGCATCGACCGTCCTTTGGAGCAGCACGACCGGGTCTACGCGCACCAGCACGCCCTCGGCGTTGGCGTAGCGGTCGCAGGCGCCGGTGCGGCCGCGGCCGATCTGGCACAGCACCGGGCAGGCATTGCATTCGATCTTGTCGCTGGCCATGCGCTCGTTGCGCGGCCGGGCGCGTTCCAGGCCCTGCGGCAGCACGACCTCCGGTGCATCAGGAAGGCCGTCGGTCTTGGTGTGCTCGTTCAGCATCGTGGGGCTCCGTTGCGTCGCCGCGGCTTGCCGCGCCATTGCGTTTCATGTAGCATTCACTTAACGTGAGTGCGCCAGATGCTACTCAGAATTGCATCGCGCCGCAAGCATCCGGGCAGGCAATGGCCATGCCGCTCGCATGCTGGAGACAACAGTGGCCGCAGCGGCATGTGAAAAAATCAGCCGTTTCACCTTGGCATCTAACCGTCCGAACGTCATGAGCGCATTCAACGAAGAGAAGGTCCTCTCCGTCCACCACTGGACCGACCGCTTGTTCAGCTTCACCACGACGCGTGATCCCTCGTTGCGCTTCTCGAACGGGCACTTCACGATGATCGGCCTGCGCGGCGAGAACGGAAAGCCGCTGCTGCGCGCCTACAGCATCGCCAGCGCCAACTACGAAGACCATCTCGAGTTCCTGTCGATCAAGGTGCCGGACGGCCCTCTGACTTCCAAGCTGCAGCACATCCAGGTGGGCGACTCCATCATCGTCGGCCGCAAGCCCACCGGCACGCTGGTGACGGACTACCTGTTGCCTGGCAAGCGCCTGTACCTGTTCGGCACCGGCACCGGCCTGGCACCATTCCTCAGCATCGTGCGTGATCCCGACACTTACGATCGCTACGAGCAGGTCATCGTGGTGCATGGCGTGCGTCAGGTCGACGAGCTGGCCTACCACGACATGCTGACCGAGCATCTGCCCGCGCACGAGGTGCTGGGCGAGCTGGTCAGCAGCAAGCTGCGCTACTACCCGACCGTGACCCGCGAGTCCTACCGCAACATGGGCCGCATCACTGAGTTGGTCGAGAACGGCAAGATGTGCGACGACCTGGGCTTGCCGCAGATCAACGCGGCAGAGGACCGCGTGATGCTGTGCGGCAGCCCGGCCATGCTGCGCGACCTCAAGGTGATGCTGGAGCACCGCGGCTTCAAGGAAGGCAACACCACCACGCCGGGCGACTTCGTCGTCGAGCGCGCGTTCGTCGAGCAATAACACCGGCATCCTGCACATGCCCCGGCCAGCCAAGACAGCCGACGGCCGGCGCAAGCCGGGGGTGCGGGAACAGGCGGTCATCGCGTCGCGCGCGAATCTGCTGCGCGCGGCCACGCGCGTGTTCGCCAAGCACGGATTCGCCGGCGGGCGCGTGGGCCAGATCTCCAAGGCGGCCAAGTCCTACGACCGCATGATCTACTACTACTTCGGTAGCAAGGAAGGTCTGTACATCGCGGTGATCGAGGACATCTACCGGCGCATGAACGAGGCCGAGGAAGCCTTGGCGCTGGACGAACACCAGCCCGTGGAGTCGCTCAAGACCGTGGTGCGCTTCGTCTGCGGCTACTACCGCAAGCACCCCGAGTTCGTCACGCTGCTCAACAACGAGAACCTGCTGCAGGGGCGCCACATCGCCAAGATGCAATCGGCGCAGCAGTACTCTTCGCCGGCGATCTCGGTGCTGCAACTGCTGCTGGCCGCGGGCAGCGCGCAGGGCGTGTTCCGCGACGACGTCGCGGTTCAGGACGTCTACATGATGATCGCAGCGCTCGGCTACTTCCCGCAGTCCAACCGCTTCACGCTGTCCGAGTTCCTGGGCCAGCGCATCGACGATCCGGCGGCATCAGCGCGCTGGGAGGCCTTCGTCGTCGATGCCGTGCTGCGCACCGTGATGCGCGACCCCGTGCCGCACAACGATTCCCCCAGCCCCCACGGAGAAAACCCCACATGGCAGAAGCCGCCACCACCGCAGCCTCCGGCAAAGTCGTCATCCGCAACATCGGCTTGATGTTGTCAGGCGACATCGACCAGCCCATCCTCCAGGCCGACACCATCGTCGTCCACGACGGCCTGATCACTGCCGTCGGCAAGTTCAAGGATTGCGATGTCGAGGCAGCTACCACTGTCATCGACGCCAGGCAGACGTGCGTCGCGCCGGGCCTGATCGACAGCCACGTGCACCCTGTGTTTGGCGACTGGACACCGCGCCAGAACCAGCTGGGCTGGATCGAGTCCACCCTCCACGGCGGCGTGACCACCATGATTTCGGCCGGCGAGGTGCACCTGCCGGGCCGGCCCAAGGACATCGTCGGCCTGAAGGCGCTGGCCATCACGGCGCAGCGCGCCTTCGACAACTTCCGCCCGGGCGGCGTGAAGGTCCTGGCCGGCGCGCCCGTGATCGAGAAGGGCATGGTCGAAAGCGACTTCCAGGAACTGGCCGCGGCCGGCGTCGGCCTGCTTGGAGAAATCGGGCTGGGCTCGGTCAAGGGCGGCACCGAGGCGGCGACCATGGTCAAGTGGGCGCGCGCTGCCGGCATCCAGAGCACCATCCACACGGGCGGCCCCTCGATCCCGGGCTCAGGTCTGATCGACAAGGACGTGGTGCTGGAGGCCGATGCCGACGTGATCGGCCACATCAACGGCGGCCACACCTCGCTGCCCGAGGCCCATGTCTGCGAGCTGTGCGAGAAGTCCAGCCGCGCGATCGAGATCGTTCACAACGGCAACGAAAAGGTGGCGATCGCTGCGGCGCAGATGGCCCTGCAGCTCAAGTGCCCGCACCGCGTCATCCTGGGAACGGACGGCCCGGCCGGCTCGGGTGTGCAGCCGCTGGGCATCCTGCGCATGGTGGCCATGCTGTCCAGCCTGGCCAGCATCCCGGCCGAACTCGTGTTCTGCTTCGCAACGGGTAACACGGCCAGGATTCGCAAGCTCAACTGCGGGCTCATCGAGGTGGGGCGCGCGGCGGACTTTGTCTTCATGGACCGGGCTCAGCACACTGCCGGCCGCACCTTGCTGGAGAGTGTGCAACTCGGCGACGTTCCTGGCATCGGCATGGTGATGATCGACGGCATCGTGCGCTGCGGGCGCAGCCGCAACACACCGCCCGCGACCGATATTCCGCTGGTTGTGTCGGGAGCACACTGAAATTGCGCTACACTTTATGGCTTCGCGGCTGTAGCTCAGCTGGATAGAGTACTTGGCTACGAACCAAGGGGTCGTGGGTTCGATTCCTGCCAGCCGCACCAAACAGATGGGTCGGTCCTCACAAGGGGCCGGCCCATTTTCTTTTGCGCAGCCGAAGATTCTTGACCCTTAGGCCGGGGCCATGGCGCTTCCCGGTATATACTCTGAGGCTTCGCGGCTGTAGCTCAGCTGGATAGAGTACTTGGCTACGAACCAAGGGGTCGTGGGTTCGATTCCTGCCAGCCGCACCAAATGGATGGGCCGGTCTTCGCAAGAGGGCCGGCCCATTTTCTTTGGCGGATCTGTCGGCCAATGACTACGGCCGCACGCGCGATCCGACGATGGGAGAGACACGCCGCTGGTCAGAACATTCGCCGTCATTCCGACCGAACACGCATGCTCGATACCCCTTCCCCGATGCTGTGGGTGCGGCGCCTGGCGTCCGTACCCTCCCCGCATCCCGTGCCGACCGGACAGCCGCCTGTCGGCCCGTTCGACGACGAGGATCCCGTCAACCCCGAACCCGGCGCCCCCGTGCAGGAGCCGCCGGACGAAGGTGACGTGCCAACCCGGCTGCCCGGCCATCCCGGACGACCGGTGCACGCCCGCCGCCGCCACACCGCGCGCCATGAACATCCAGGTGCTTGAAGGTCCCGCCCACGTGGTCACGGGCGTCGAGCTCGACGCAGGTGGCCAAGTGCGGCGCGTGCGCTGGTACCTCGCGGACGGCGATGAGGTGCGCCGTGCAGTCGGCACCGCGCCGCGGCCTTTGTCGGTGGAGTGCGTCGTCGACACGCTGGAGGTGGTGGACCGATTGCTCGAGGCTGAGCCCGTTGTTCCGCTCTTTCCAGGGCGCGACGCAGGCACGGCCCACCAATTGGTCAAGGTGCATGTGCAGGCCGACGGAACCGAGCTGATCGAGGTCGACCCTTCGTTGCCTGGGCGCACGCTGCGTGATCTGCCGCGTCTTTGATGCGCTGCGCGGGCAACCTCGCGGAATGCTTGACACTTGGGCAATGAGCAAGGCCTTTACCAAAGAGAGCGACGGCGATGACGATGAGGACGGTCCGTCCCTGCCCGCATTGCCCGCTGGTGGCAAGAACTACATCACGCCGCAGGGCTACGCGCGCTTGCGCAATGAACTCCTGAATTTGATCGACAACGAGCGTCCGAAGGTGGTCGAGGTGGTGCACTGGGCCGCCAGCAATGGAGACCGGTCCGAAAACGGCGATTACCTTTACGGCAAGAAGCGTCTGCGCGAGATCGACCGCCGCATCCGCTTTCTGACACGCCGGCTGGAGATCGCCGAGGTCACCGACCCCAGCGTCCACCACGGCAGCGATCAGGTGTTCTTTGGCGCGACGGTGACCTACGCCGACGCGCAGGGCAATGAGCAGACGATCACCATCCGTGGCATCGATGAGGCCGACAGCGCAGCCGGCGAGGTGAGCTGGATTGCGCCGATCGCGCGTGCGCTGCTTCGCGCGCGCGTGGGCGACGAGGT
>CAJYRH010000332.1 GCA_913776795.1 uncultured Pseudorhodoferax sp.
AGTGCGGCAGCGTCAGCAGCAGACACGACGCGAATGCGAGAGCAATGACGTTGACGGACGGAGATGCATCCATCGTCAGTTCCAGCAAACTCGTTGCCCACCCGTACGCGGCCGAAAGCACCGCCAGCATCCCGACCGCGCCGGCGCCTGCCAGGTGCAGCCAGGATCGACGGGCAAGGCGCGCTACCTCAACACAACCCGGCGCGACCCACAGAAGCGCGAGCACCGCCACCAAGATGGCCACGTTCACAGACGGAGCCATGCCGCCGATCCGCGACACCAGCGAGTCAGGAACCATGAACAGGTAGAACAGCGGCTCAGCCATGCTGACGACAAAGCCCGCCGTCACGATGGTGGCAAGGGTGCGGACTTCCGCTTTGTCCTGATTGCGCGGCAGCGCGCGCGTCTCTTCGACCCACCTGCGAAGGTCCACAACGATCGGTGTTGCCTTGGTCATGCTGTTCTATCCGGCAGCACCAGCACCGGCAGCATGGCGATCAGCTCGTCCGCAGTGGGCTCGGCGATCTCGCCAGCCTCCCACTGCGCCAGGATCTCGTAGCACTTGGCGTAGGTGGCGTCCATCCAGGTGGCGTAGACCACGCCCTCGTCGTGAAAGGGTCCGGGATAGCCGGCGCGCAGCGACGCGGTGATGATGCTGTCGTAGCGGCGCAGCGCCGCACCGGCGTTGAGATGCGCATCCACGCGCCGCAGCAGCGCCGCGATGCGCTGTTCGACGCCTGGAGGTTCGACCTGCGGTTGCTCAGGCTCCGCCGAAATGTCGCGCACAGCCCAGGTGCCGCCATCGGCGTAGGCCTCCTTTCCTTCAGGCACAGCAGGCGGCGCGGACTCCAGGCAACCTCCTGGAATGAGCCAGCGTCCTGGCTCCATCGGGTCCATGTCGCCACGATCCTCGCGCAGAAGTACGGGGCCGACGTAAGTGCGTGAGACTCGGTCGTAGGCGTGAACGGTCAAAGTGGACATAGGAGCCTCAGTACTTGATGACGGGAATCTTTGCGCTGTTGCGCATGCGGACCTCAGCGCCGCCCGAGGAAGACGTCGTGAAGTTGTGGGCGTGCGCTCCAGCGAACTCGGTGTTTTCGAGCGACAGGTTGTCTGCGAGGCGGGTCGCCGCACCACCAGCGCCGTTGGTCTGCGGAGCGCCCCAGTACGGGTGCTGGTGAACGCCGCCGGACTCGGTGGTGCCGGTGTGGAAGTGGTCCTTGTTCTGGCTTTCCTGGTACGAGCCGAGGACACGGCCTGGATCGAGACCGCGCCCTTCATCCAAGCCGCGATCCACCAAGCCGCGATCGTCGGGCAGGTTGAACGTGCTGACCCCGTCCCCCGCACCGTAGATCGTCCCGATCTCCGCGAACAGTGCGGCGTATCCCGTGCGGGAGATGGCCGCCCCATTGCGCTTAAGCCAGCCCGGTGGCGGCGTCGCGCCAGGCCACATGCAGCACATGCCAGGCGGGCAGATACTGCGCACCTGTGCGTCCGTCAAGATGACCCCGAAGTCCACGCCATCGACCGAGACCCGGATGGTGCCGCCGCCGGTGTGCATTCCAAGCGAGATGCGATTGGGCAGCTGATTCGGCCCCGCGCCAAGCACCACCAAACCTTCACGCGACGCAGTTAGGGAGACGATCCACGCCGCCGTGGTGCCCGATCCTGCAAAAGCGCCGGCCGGCACATCAAAGCTCAGCGCACCCGTGCCTGGGTCATAGCTGGTGATGACGCCGTACATGCGTTGCGTCGTCGGAGCCGCTGCGGCGGCCACAACGATGGCCTGCCCAGCGACCCACGCCTTTCCCGCTTGCGTGGTCAAACTTTTGGCACCGGAACCGATGGCCAGGGCCGAGGTACTGGTGCCGCTGGTGCCGGGCGCACTGATCGCGGATTGCGCGAATGCTTGGGCCAGGTCGCGCGCTGCTGCCGCTGCGGTCGAGCTACCTGCAGCTGACGTAGCGCTGGCCCCTGCGCTTGCTGCCCGCTCCTGTGCCGCAGTTGCATTCTGATGGGCCGCCGATGCCGCACCGTTGGTCTGTACGATGAAGTTAGGCCAAGCCTGCACCGTCGAGAAGGCCTTGCTGTTGAAGTCCGCCTGCGTGTCCGTCAGCAGGGGTGCTGGCGGCATCGCCGGGATGGTCGGAGGGGTCACGATGTCGGTCACGTCAGGCCTTCCAATTCAAGGTCACAGGTCGAGTAGTCGTCGTAGGCGATCAGCACATCGAACGCCTTGTAGATGCCGTAGACGGTCATCGCTTCGTAGCGGTCGGAGCCAATCCACAGGCAGGGTTTGGCGCGGACTTCGGCCATGAAGTCCACGAAGGAATCCACCTCGGTGGAGCGGAGAACAGGGGACCAGTTGGCGCGGCGCGCATAGGGTCGCTCGACCAAGATCGTGTCGCCCCAATCGTTGCGTTCCTTGCGCGAGTAGTCGGTGATTCCGATGCGCGCGCCCTTGCGCACGCCCTGCGCGAAGGTGCGCATTGAGCCCATCAGCAAAACGCCGACCGCGAGCTCGTCCGTACCTGTGAGATCGACCAAGATGTCGGCCGCGGGCGCCGCTGGGATGTCGGGAAAGATGATCTGCTTCGGGTTCGTGCGGTCGCCGAAGAACCAGTCCCACCAGGTCGAGTACAGCAATTGGCCGGAGAGCGCGCGGGTGGTGTCATAGATGGCGCCCAGCGTCGGCTCCACGACCCGCACGCGGATCGACGTAGCGCCGATCAGGTTGAGCGCAGCGAACGACTGCACCACGCGGCCAGGCCGGATGCGGTAGCTGATCGACGTGGCGCGCACGGTCTGGGTGCTGTTGCTCTGGTCGAAGACCTTCCAGCGGTTCGTCGGCCCAACCTCGGCCCACGCCAACGGCGAGGTCAGCGGCGACTGGCCACCGTTGCCCGCGACGAGGCTCTGGTAGACCTTGTGCGCAGAGGTCACGATGACGCGCTGGCCCAGCGGGTACGTGGCGCCGCCGCTCCACTCGACGTGTTCGTTCTCCGGCACGTTGGTGCTGACGAGCATGGCCGGCGTGATCTCCAGCGGCCGGACGATGCGCAGCGTGTTGAGTTTCATGGCATCACCCCGCTCCGCACGGCTGGCATGCCGTCCACATCCCACTGATCCACCACGCCCGCAGCCTTCTCCGCAGCACGCGCGCCGCGCAGCTGCAGGCTCGCGATCGTGTCGTTCGCCTGGCGCAGCTCCTGGCGCAGCTGGCGAAGCTCATCGCGGATCGCTTGCGCATCGCTCAGCGCCCCGGCTGCTTGGCCGGCCGCGTATATCTGAGCCGGCGGGAGCGCGGCCAGGCCGGCGTTACCAGACGGCGCACCGCCCGCGGCAGCGCTCGCGGCGAACGATTCCACGCTGATGCCCTGCGACGCCGCGATGGCCTGGGCCGTTTCCGACAGGCTAGCGGCGATCTGCGCTTGGACGATGCGCAGATCTGTCGCGCTGGTGGCTTGAGTGCGGTACAGCTCCTCAAGCGTGCGGCTCAGTTCGGGCAGCGACGACGCGGCATCTTGATCGCCGGCGCGCGCCTGCGCTGTTGCGATAGCGAACTGGCTTTGCGCGCTGGCCAGGCCTGCGGCGCTGTCACCGGTCACCACGCCGAGCAGGCGCTTGATCTCCTCGGCCAGGGTGTCGCCGACGGACTGCCATGCGGCCTTGACCTGCTCAGCAGCATTGGCGGCCGCCGCCGCGGCGGCCTCGGCCGTCTGCTTGTCCTGCAGGTCGTAGATGGCCTGCTGGATCGCCCGGTTCTCGTCCGTGAGGAGCGCGGCAAGAGAGCGCCTGCGGATCTCGGCTGTGTCGCCCTGCAATTGCAGCAGCTGGCCCTCCAGTGCCAGACGCTCCTGCAACGCGGAAGCAGCTGCCTGGGCGGCTTGCGCCGTCGTGTCGATGAGCGGCGTGAGGTTTGCGAACGCGCCCTGTAGCGCCAGCAGGCCCGTGTACTGCTTGGCACCCTTCTCGGAGTTGATGTCGATGCTCTCGACCAATGCACGGAACTGCGCGCGCGCTGCGTCCGCCGACTGGCTGACATCAGGCATGGTCAACCCCAGCGCTTTGAAGGCCGCGGCGGTCTGGTCAATGGCGACCTTGCGCTGCTCCTCTTCGCTGAAGTAGTTCGACAGGTAGCCGGCCATGCTGGTGTTCAGCGCCTCCAGCCCGCCAGCGGCCGCCAGCAGGCCATCGGCCGCGTCGAACGACAGATCGCGCAAGTTCGGGAATGGCAGCAGGTCGATGGCCTTGCGCAGTTCTTTCACGAACTCGATCTGCTGGCTGATGCTGTTCAGCAGATCAGTGGCTGCTTCGTCG
>CAJYRH010000333.1 GCA_913776795.1 uncultured Pseudorhodoferax sp.
GACAGCGGCAGGCCCAGCCAGTGCGGCACGTAGTTCAGCAGCAGCGGCAGCAGCACCATGAAGGCCGCGCCGAAGAAGGCGCCCGAGATCGAGCCCAGGCCGCCGATGATGACCATGAACAAAAGCTGGAACGAGCGGTCGATGCTGAAGGCCGCCGGCTCCCACGAGCCCAGGTGCACGAAGGCCCACAGCGCGCCGGCCACGCCGACGATGAAGGAGCTGACTGCGAAGGCCGACAGCTTGGCGTAGACGGGGCGAATGCCGATCACGGCCGCCGCCACGTCCATGTCGCGGATCGCCATCCACTGGCGGCCGATGGCGCCGCGCACGAGGTTCTTGGCCAGTAGCGCGAACACGCAGACGATGCCCAGGCACAGCAGGTACTTCTGCGCGGGCGTCTCGATCGACACACCGAAGAACGACAGCCCGCCCACGCTGACCGAGCCCGAGGGCGAGTCGTTGGTGACCCACTTCACGCGGTTGGTGAACCAGTCGGTGAAGAACTGCGCAGCCAGTGTCGCAACGGCCAGGTACAGCCCGCGGATGCGCAGGCTGGGAATGCCGAACAGCACGCCGAACACCGTGGCCGCCAGCCCACCGCCGAGCAGCGAGAGCAGCAGCGGCAGGTCGAAGCGCACCTGCAGGTTGTAGGCCGCGTAGGCGCCGATGGCCATGAAGGCGCCCGTGCCCAGCGAGATCTGGCCGCAGTATCCGACCAGGATGTTCAGGCCCAGCGCGGCCAGCGCCAGGATCAGGAACGGGATCAGCACGGCGCGGAAGAAGTAGTCGCTGGCCAGCATGGGCACGGCGACGAAGGCGACCGCCAGTAGCGCGTAGAGCGCGACGCGGTCCTGCAGGACCGGGAAGATCTGCAGGTCGCTGCGGTAGGTCTGCTTGAACTGGCCGTTTTCGCGGTAAAGCATGTCTCTTGTTCCTTACACGCGGTCAATGATCTTGTCGCCGAACAAACCTTGGGGGCGCACCAGGAGGAACCCGAGGGCCAGCACGTAGGCGAACCAGTTCTCGATGCCGCCGCCCAGCATGGGACCGATGTAGATCTCCGACAGCTTCTCGCCCGCGCCGATGATGAGCCCGCCCACGATGGCGCCCGGCACCGAGGTCAGCCCGCCCAGGATCACCACCGGCAGCGCCTTCAGCGCGACCAGCGAGATCGAGAACTGCACGCCGAGCTTGGAGCCCCAGATGATCCCGGCCACCAGTGCGACGATGCCGCCGATGGTCCAGACGATGACCCAGATGCGCGACAGCGGGATGCCGATGGACTGGGCAGCCTGGTGGTCGTCCGCCACAGCGCGCAGCGCGCGGCCCGTGGGCGTCTTCTGGAAGAACAGCGTGAGGCCGATCACCAGCAGGGCCGAGACCAGCGCCGCGTAGAGGTCTTCCTTGCTGAGCAGCAGGCCGCCGTCGAAGGTGCCCTCCAGCACCATCATCGGGTCCTTGGGCATGCCCACGTCGATCTTGTAGGTCGCGCTGCCAAACAGCAGCTGGCCCGCGCCGTCGATGAAGTAGGCGATGCCCAGCGTGGCCATCAAGAGCGCGATGGGCTCCTGGCCGACCAGCTGGCGCAGCGCGAGCCGCTCGATGAGCCAGGCCAGCGCGGCCATCAGCACGATCGCCGCGATCAGCGCCAGCACGTTGGCCAGCAGCAGGCTCTGAAAGCCCAGCCACTTGGGGAACCACTCCGAGAAGCGCGCCATCGCCAGCGCGGCGAACAGCACCATCGCGCCCTGCGCGAAGTTGAAGACGCCCGAGGCCTTGAAGATCAGCACGAAGCCCAGCGCGACCAGCGCGTAGAGCATGCCGGCCATGAGGCCGCCGAACAGTGTTTCGAGGAAGAATCCCATGGCTCTCTCTAGTGCGTGGTGCCGAGGTAGGCGCGGATCACGTCTTCGTTGGCACGCACGGCGTCCGGCGTGCCGTCGCCGATCTTCTTGCCGTAGTCGAGCACGACCACGCGGTCCGAGATGTCCATGACCACGCCCATGTCGTGCTCGATCAGCACGACGGTGGTGCCGAACTCGTCGTTGACGTCGAGGATGAAGCGGCACATGTCCTGCTTTTCCTCCACGTTCATGCCGGCCATGGGCTCGTCGAGCAGCAGCACCTGCGGCTCCATGGCCAGCGCGCGGCCCAGGTCGACGCGCTTCTGCAGGCCGTAGGGCAGGCGGCCCACCGGCGTCTTGCGAAAGGGCTGGATCTCCAGGAAGTCGATGATGCGTTCGACCTTCTCGCGGTGCGCGATCTCCTCGCGCTCGGCCGGGCCCCAGCGCAGCGCCTGCAGGAAGAGGTTGCTCTTCATGCGCAGGTTGCGGCCGGTCATGATGTTGTCCAGCACGCTCATGCCCTTGAACAGGGCCAGGTTCTGGAAGGTGCGTGCCACGCCCATCTCGGCGACCTGGCGCGAGTTCATGTGCTTGAAGGTCTGGCCGCGGAAGGTGATGGCGCCCTCCTGCGGCGCGTAGACGCCGTTGATGCAGTTGAGCATGGAGCTCTTGCCTGCGCCGTTGGGGCCGATGATGGCGCGGATCTCGTGCTCGCGCACGTCGAAGCTGATGTCGGTCAGCGCCTTGACGCCGCCGAAGCGCAGGCTGATGTTGCGCACCTCCAGGATCACCTCGCCGATCTTGCGGCCGGTGCCGGGGGCCTGCGACGAGGGGGGAAGCTGGGTGTCGGTCATGGTGGGGTCGTACATCACGCGGCCTTTTGGACGGGCGCGAAGGTCTTGGCGTCGCCCATGCGCAGTGTGGCGCTCACGCTGCCGGTGCGGCCGTCCTCGAACTTGACCTGGGTCTCGATGAACTGCTCGGCCCGGTCGCCGTACAGCGCGTCGATCAGCACCGCGTACTTCTCGGCGATGAAGCCACGGCGGACCTTGTTGGTGCGCGTGAGCTCGTTGTCGTCGGCATCGAGTTCCTTGTGCAGCACGAGGAAGCGGCTGGCCTGGCTGCCGGCCAGCATGGCGTCCTGCGCGAGGTCGGCGTTGACCTTTTCCACGCACTCGCGCATGAGCTCGTAGACCTCGGGCTTTTGCGACAGGTCGGTGTAGCCCGCATACGGCAGGTTGCGCCGCTCGGCCCAGTTGCCCACGGCCTCGAAGTCGATGTTGAGCATCACGGCGACGCTGGCGCGGCCGTCGCCGTAGGCCACGGCCTCCTTGATGTAGGGGAAGAACTTGAGCTTGTTCTCCACGTACTTGGGCGCGAACATGGCGCCGTCGTTGGCGCCACCTTTGAGCCGGCCCACGTCCTTCACGCGGTCGATGATCTTGAGCTGGCCGCTCGCGTCGAGGAAGCCGGCGTCGCTGGTGTGGTACCAGCCGTCGGCCGTCAGCACCTCGTCGGTGGCCTTCTGGTTCTTGTAGTAGCCCTTGAGCAGGCCGGCCGAGCGCACCAGGATCTCGCCGTTGTCGGCCACCTTGATCTCCACGCCCTCGATCGGCACGCCCACGGTGTCGGCGCGCACGGCGTTGTCGGGCTGCAGGCAGACGAACACGGCCGTCTCGGTCGAACCGTACAGCTGCTTCAGGTTGATGCCGATGGCGCGGTAGAAGGTGAACAGGTCCGGGCCGATGGCCTCGCCGGCCGTGTAGGCCACCCGCACGCGCGAGAAGCCAAGCGTGTTGCGCAGCGGGCCGTAGACGCACAGGTTGCCGAGCGCGTAGAGCAGGCGGTCGCCCAGGGTGACCGGCTTGCCGTCCATGCGCGCGGGGCCAACGCGGCGCGCCACGTCCATGAAGCGGTGGAACATGGCGCGCTTGAAGCGGCCCGCGTCCTCCATGCGAATCATCACGCTGGTCAGCAGGCCTTCGAAGATGCGCGGCGGCGCGAAGTAATAGGTCGGGCCGATTTCCTTCAAGTCGATGCTGACCGTGGCGGCCGACTCGGGGCAGTTGACCACATAGCCACAGGCCAGCCACTGCGAGTAGCTGAAGATGTTCTGGCCGATCCAGGCCGGTGGCAGGTAGGCCAGCACGTCCTCGTCGGCCGTGAGCCTGTCGAAGTCGGCGCCCGCACGGGCGCGGTTGAGCAGGCTGCGGTGGGTGTGGACCACGCCCTTGGGGTTGCCCGTGGTACCCGAGGTGAAGAACATCGCGCCCACGTCGTCGGGCCGGCCCTCGGCCACCTGCGCCTTGAAGAAGCCGGCGTCCTGCGCGGCGCGGGCCTGGCCCAGGGCCAGCAGTTCCGTGAGGCCGGCGAGACCCGGCTCGCTGTAGTTGCGCAGGCCGCGTGGGTCGTCGTACCAGATGCGCGCAAGCGCCGGGTACTGGCCGCGCACCTCCAGCATCTTGTCGACCTGCTCCTGGTCTTCCACCACGCACATGCGCACCTCGGCGTTGGACAGCGGGAACGTGCATTCGGCCGCCACCGCGTCCTGGTACAGCGGCACCGGAATCGCGCCCAGCGCCTGCGCGGCCAGCATGCAGGCGTACAGCCGCGGGCGGTTGGCGCCCACCACCGCCAGGTGCTCGCCACGCCGCAGCCCGGCCAGCTGCAGGCCGCAGGCGGCGTGCTCGACCATGGTGGCCAGTTCGCGCCAGGTCAGCGTCTGCCAGATACCGAACTCCTTCTCGCGCATGGCCGGTGCATCGGGCCGCTCGGCCGCATGCTTGAGCAGCAGTTGGGGAAAGGTGGTGTCCATGACGTTCCTCGGTTCGGCTCCGGCAGGGGCAGCCATGCAGAAGTGGCCGCATCGTAGGCGTGACTTTGACGCCATGATGTCGGCTCAACGACAATCCTAGGGTGACCCCTCCCCAGGATTTACCCGAAGCACCGCCGCTGCACCAGCGCCGCCGTCCACCCACGGTACGCGAACTCGATGCCATTCCATGGCTTGCCGAACTGACCCCGCATGAACGGGCCGGCGTGCTGCCCGAGATCACCGCCGTCAACGCCCGGCCTGGCGACCACGTCTGCCGCATCGGCAGGCCGGTGACCTATTGGTTCGGCGTGATCGAAGGCCTGCTCAAGATGAGTTCGGAGACCGCGCTGGGCCAGACCATGACCTTCGCCGGGCTGCCCTCGGGCGGTTGGTTCGGCGAGGGCACGGCGCTCAAGCGCGAGCCCTACCGCTACAACGTGCAGGCGCTGCGCGCGAGCGTGGTGGCGGGCATTCCGGTGGACAGCTTCCACTGGCTGCTGGACCACTCCATCGGCTTCAACCGCTTCGTCATGAACCAGCTCAACGAGCGGCTGGGACAGTTCATCGCAGCGCGCGAGATCGATCGGCTGTCCGATCCGGACGTGCGTGTGGCGCGCAACCTGGCCGCACTGTTCAACCCCGTGCTCTACCCGGGCGTGGGCCAGGTGCTGCGCATCACCCAGCAGGAGCTGGCCTATCTGGTGGGGCTGTCGCGCCAGCGTGTCAACGAGGCCCTGGCCACGCTGCAGAAGGACGGGCTGATCCGCACCGAGTACGGCGGCCTGCGCGTGCTCGACCTCGAGCGCCTGCGCACCGAAGTCCCGGGCCGCTCGACTGTCACCTGAGAACGCGGGTGTATCGTTATGTTCGCTCCGCACCACTCCGCGACCCGCACGGCCCACCCATGAAGAAGCCCATCCTTTTCCTCGGCGCCGCCATCGCGCTGGCTGCTGGCGGCGCCCCGGCGCAGGTGGCCGGCTATGTGAAAACCGCCAGCGGCCAGGCCAGCATCGTGACGGCCGGCAGGGCCCAGCCGGCGCAGCCCGGCACCCCGGTGTCCGTCGGCGACGTGGTCCGCACGGGTGCGGACGGCAGCCTGGGCATCACGCTCAAGGACAACACCATGCTGTCGTTCGGCCCCTCCACCAGCTTCACGCTCGATGACTTCCTGTTCGCCCCGGCGCAGGGCGGCCTGCAGCTGGGCGGCAGCATCGGCGCGGGGACCCTGCAGTACGTGTCGGGTGCGATCGCCCGGCTCAAGCCCGAGGCCGTGAAGATCAAGACGCCCACCGGCATCATCGGCGTGCGCGGCACGCGCTTCGTCGCGGTGGTGCAGCCATGACGGCCCGCGCCACCACGGCCCTTGCCGCCACGCTGGCCGCCGCCCTGCTCGCGGGCTGCGCGACGCCGCCGGCCCCGCAGCACGCCTACGTCGCGCTGCTGGAGGACGCGGACGGCAGCACCGGCCGCGTGGTCTACAGCAGCCCGGCCGGCGCGGCCGAGCTGAGCCAGCCACGCCAGGCCGTGGCATTGGCCGGCGAGGCCACCACCTTCATCGTGAGCGCCGAGCAGTTGCAGCGCGACGCGGGCGCAGCCATGGCCGCGCAGCCGCGCGCGCCGCGCGTGTTCGTGCTGTACTTCGACGCGGGCAATGCGCAGATGACACCGGCCTCGCAGGCGCAGCTGGGCGAGATCCTGGCCGATGTGAAGAGCCGCACCACGGCCGACATGTCCATCATCGGCCACACCGACACGGTGGGGAGCGCCGAGCAGAACGCCGCGCTGGCACTGCGCCGCGCCGAGCAGGTCGGCCAGATGCTCAAGGAGGCCATCGCTGCGGCGCAGCACGTGGAGATCACGTCGCACGGCGAGACCAACCTGCTGGTGCGCACGCCGGACGAGACCGCCGAGCCGCGCAACCGGCGCGTGGAGGTCACCGTCCGCTGATCACTTTCCGTCGAGCACGATGAGGTCGCCGCGCGCGCCATGGCGCAGGCGGGTCAGGTGCAGGCGAACGAGCGCGTCGTCCGGCCGCTGCAGGGCGAGTTCCTCGAACAGCGCCTGCGCCTGCGGCGCCTTGTCGGCCAGCGCCGCGTAGGCCCGCGCATAGGCCGCCATCGCGGCATCGTCCACCGGGCCCGGCAGGCCGTCGTGCAGCGGCTGGAACACGCGCAGCGGCTGCGTCTTGCCCTGGGGCAGCAGGCGTGCCACCGGCCGCACGCGGGCGCCGGGGCAGCCGGCCAGCGTGGCCTCGGACACGCAGACCCGCGTACCCAGGTACTTGTTGGCGCCTTCCAGCCGCGCGGCGGTGTTCACTGCGTCACCCAGGGCCCGGTAGTCGAACATGGTGCTGCCGCCGAAGTTGCCGACGATGACCTCGCCGCTGTGCACGCCGATGCGCGTGTGCCCGAGCAGCCTGCCCTGTGCGTAGCCGTGGGCAAAGCGCTGCATTTCCAGCGCGCAGTCGTAGGCGCGCTGGCGGTGGTCGCCCTGTGGCACGGGCGCAGAAAAGACGATGGCCAGTGCGTCGCCGATGATGCGGTCCAGCGTCCCCTCGTGCCGGAACACGATGGCGATCATGCCGTCCAGGTAGTCGTTCAGCAGGCCCACCGCATCGGCCGGGTCGATCCGCTCCATGACCCCGGTGAAGCCGACCAGGTCGGTGAAGATGAAGCTGCATTCGCGCCGCTCGCCCGACAGGGCCAGCTGCTCCGGGTGCCGCACGATGTGCGAGACCAGGTTGGGCGAGACGTAGCGCGAGAACGCACGTGCCAGCCAGCGCCGGCGCTGCTCGCTGGCCTGGTAGCGCACCACGCTGGGCACGAGGAAGGCGGCCAGCACGCCGAGCGCGGGGGTCAGCGGATCGACCAGCAGACGCTGCGCGGAGAACGCCCACCACCCGAACCCGGCGAACAGGCCCGCCACCGCCAGCAAGACGGCAGCCGACGGCAGCGGCCCGTGCCGCAGCGCCAGCGTGCCGACCAGCAGGCCGCCCAGAAGCAGCGCCATGGCCTCCAGGGCCTCCAGCGCGGCGGGACGACGCAAGAGCGTGCCGGCCAGCATCTGGTCCAGCGCCTGGGCATGCACCTCCACGCCGGGCACCACGGTGCCGAGCGGCGTGAAGCGCAGGTCCTGCAGTCCCTGGGCCGAACTGCCCACCAGCAAGACCCGCCCGCGCAGGGCCTGGCTGTCGACCCGGCCCTGCAGCAGCTGCCATGCCGGGATGCGGCGGGCCGGCTCTGCCCCGCTGTAGTGCAGCCAGATCTCGCCATCGGCCGTGGCGGGCAGCGCGTGGCGGCCCACCCGCAGTTCGCTCAGGCCGCCCGCCGGCCCGGCTTCGGCCCGCACCAGGATGTTGTGCTGGCCCTGGGCCACGCGCAGCATCTCGGTCGCCAGCGAGGGCAGCAGCCGCTCGCCGGTGCGCACCAGCAGCGGCACGCGGCGCAGCACGCCGTCGCCGTCGGGCAGGAACGACAGGGCGCCGTAGCCGGCCGCCGCGGCGGCCAGCTGCGGCAACGGCGCCACGACGCTGCCGCCCTGTGGCACGTAGGGCCATGCGGGCGCACCCAGCAGGACGAAGCGGGCACGCTCGGGCAATGCGGCGGCGCTGCCCTCGGCCCGCATGGAAAAGCCCAGCACGGCCGGCGCTCCTGACAGGGCGGCGGCAAAGCGCGCGTCGGGATCGGGCAGGGCCAGCACCGCCGCCCGTGCAGCGGGCGGCAGGGCGGACAGCTGCGGCAGGGCCCGGGGCGCGCTGCGGTCGGGCTCGGCGAAGACGGCGTCGAAGCCGATCGCCGCCGCGCCGCCCGCGCGGGCGTGTTCGACCAGTTCTGCCATG
>CAJYRH010000334.1 GCA_913776795.1 uncultured Pseudorhodoferax sp.
GCATGCAGCAGCTGCTGCATTCGGGTGTCGTGCCAGCGCCGAGCGCTAGCGCGCCACGCAGCCCACCCCGATCGGCCTGCCCACGCGCACCCGCGTGCAGCCTGGCACTGCTGCGGCGCAGTGCCACCGTGTGATCAGACGCCCGCGCCGTGGTCGACGAAGACCTTGGCGCGGCGCGGCGTGACGACCAGTGTCTCGCCCTCGCGGAAGCCGCGCGCGTTGAATTCCTCGGCCGTCAGCTGGGCCTCGATGATCTGTTCGCCCTTGGCATCCTTGGCGCCCTGCGGCGTGAGCTCGAGCCGCGCGATCGGGCCGACCACCAGGGCACGCGTGAGTTGCGCCACGATGCCCGTGGCCCCCGGGGAATAGCGCTCGACCTCCAGGTCGTGCGGCCGCACATAGGCGAAGGCCTTGGCGTCGCTGGCCGCGGCATGCTCGGGTGCATCGATCTTCAAGCCCTGCACCAGCAGCTCGCCCTCGTGGGCACGGCCGTGGAACAGGTTCACGTCGCCCAGGAAGCCGTAGACGAAGGGGCTGGCCGGGTGCTCCCAGACCTGCTGCGGCGTGCCGATCTGCTCGATCTGGCCCTTGTTCATGACGACGACGCGGTCGGCCACCTCGAGCGCCTCCTCCTGGTCATGCGTCACGAAGATGCTGGTCACGTGCAGGTCGTCGTGCAGGCGGCGCAGCCAGCGGCGCAGCTCCTTGCGCACCTTGGCGTCGAGCGCGCCGAAAGGCTCGTCGAGCAGCAGTACCTTGGGCTCCACCGCCAGCGCGCGTGCCAGCGCGATGCGCTGGCGCTGCCCACCCGACAGCTGCGCCGGAAAGCGGTCGGCCAGCCAGTCCAGCTGCACCAGGCCCAGCAGCTCGTGTACCTTGGCCTTGATCTGCGCTTCGGTCGGGCGCTGGCCGCGCGGCTTCATGCGCAGGCCGAAGGCCACGTTGTCGAACACCGTCATGTGGCGGAACAACGCGTAGTGCTGGAACACGAAGCCGACCTGGCGCTCGCGCACGTGCACGTCGGTGGTGTCCTCGCCTGCGAACAGGATGCTGCCGGCGTCGCCGCTCTCCAGCCCCGCGATGATGCGCAGCAGCGTGGTCTTGCCGCAGCCCGAGGGGCCGAGCAGCGCGACGAGTTCGCCCGAGCCGATGTCCAGGCTCACGTTGTCCAAGGCGCGGAAGCTGCCGAACTGCTTGCTGACGTTGCGGATTTCGATGCTCATGGTTTCTCTCAGGTTGCAGCAGCGGTGGCGATGGGCTGGGGACGCTCGGGCGGCAGGTCGGCTGCCGCCTTGCGCTCGCGCTCGTGCCGCCATTCGACCCAGCTCTTGATCGCCAGCGTGACCAGCGCCAGCAGGGCCAGCAGCGAGGCCACGGCAAAGGCGGCCACGCTCTGGTATTCGTTGTAGAGGATCTCCACGTGCAGCGGCATGGTGTTGGTCTGGCCACGGATGTGGCCCGAGACCACCGAGACCGCGCCGAACTCGCCCATGGCCCGCGCGTTGCACAGGATCACACCGTACAGTAGGCCCCACTTGATGTTGGGCAGCGTGACGTGCCAAAAGGTCTGCCAGCCGCTGGCGCCGAGCACGATGGCGGCCTGCTCCTCCTCGTTGCCCTGCGCCTGCATGAGCGGGATCAGTTCGCGCGCGATGAACGGGAAGGTCACGAACACCGTGGCCAGCACGATGCCCGGGATGGCGAAGATGATCTTGATGTCGTGCGCGGCCAGCCAGGGGCCGAGCCAGCCGTGCGCGCCGAACACCAGCACGTAGATCAGGCCGGCCACCACGGGCGAGACGGAGAACGGCAGATCGACCAGCGTTGTCAAAAAGGCCTTGCCGCGGAACTCGTACTTGGCGATGCACCAGGCCGCGCAGACGCCGAACACCAGGTTCAGCGGCACGGCGATGGCGGCCGTGATCAGCGTGAGCCGGATCGCGGCCCAGGCGTCGGGCTCCTTGAGCGCTTCGAGGTAGGCATCCAGCCCCTTGCGCAGCGCCTCGGTGAACACCGCCGCCAGCGGCAGCGCCAGGAACAGCGCGAGGAACAGCAGCGCGATGCCGATCAGCGTGCGCCGCACCCAGGGCGCCTCAGTGGTGGTGATGTGCTTGCGGGTGACGTCGACAACTGCCATCTCAGACCCCACCAGACCGCTTGCGCTGCCAGGCCTGCAGGCCGTTGATGACCAGCAGCATGACGAAGGAGATCAGCAGCATGACCACGGCCACGGCGGTCGCGCCGGCGTAGTCGTACTGCTCGAGCTTGCCGATGATGATCAGCGGTGTGATTTCGGAAACCATGGGCATGTTGCCGGCGATGAAGATGACCGATCCGTATTCGCCGATCGCCCGTGCGAAGGCCATGGCGAAGCCGGTCAGCAAGGCCGGCGCAATCGCCGGGAAGATCACCTTGGCGAAGGTTTGCCAGCGCGTGGCGCCCAGGCACATCGCGGCCTCCTCCAGCTCCTTCTCGGTGTCCTCGAGCACGGGCTGGACGGTGCGCACCACGAAGGGCAGGCCGATGAAGATCAGCGCGATGACCACGCCGTTGGGGTTGAACGCGAGTTTGATGCCCAGCGGCTCCAGGTACTGGCCGACCCAGCCGTTGCCGGCCAGCAGCGCCGTGAGCGAGATGCCGGCCACGGCCGTGGGCAGCGCAAACGGCAGATCCACCAGCGCGTCGACGATCTTCTTGCCGAAGAACTCGTAGCGCACCAGCACCCAGGCCACGAGCAGGCCGAACACGGTGTTGACGCAGGCCGCCAGGAAGGACGCGCCGAAGGTCAGCCGGTAGGACGCCAGCACGCGCGGCGAACTCACGGCCTCCCAGAACTGCGGCCAGCTGAGCGTGAGGGTCTTGGCGAACAGCGCGGTGAGCGGGATGAGCACGATCAGGCTCAGGTACAGCAGCGTGTAGCCCAGCGTGATGTTGAAGCCGGGCAGCACGCGTTTGCCGCCTTTTCCGTTGCGAGGGCGCGGCACGGCCGCACCGGGCGCGGGCCCGGCCAGCGCCGCGGTGGTGGTCGTGGCGCTCATCACTTACTTGACGGTGTAGAGCTTGTCGAACTGGCCGCCGTCGTTGAAGTGCACCTTCTGCGCCTCACCCAGCGAACCGAAGTACTTGGCCACGGTGTACTGCTTGATCGGCTTGAACAGGTCGGCGTGCTTCTTGAGCACGGCCTGCGAACGCGGGCGCAGCGCGTGCTGGGCAGCGATCTCCTGGGCCTCTTCGGTGTACAGGAAGTTCAGGTAGGCCTTGGCGGCATCGCCCGTGCCTTTCTTGGCCACGGTGCGCTCGACCACGGCAACGGGGTTCTCGGCCGCGATGCTGGTGGACGGGTGGATCGCGTCGACCTTCCCCTTGCCGAATTCGCGGTCGACCGAGATGACTTCGGATTCAAAGGTGATCAGCACGTCGCCGATGTTGCGCTGCAGGAAGATGCTGGTGGCATCGCGCCCGCCCTTGCCCAGCACGGGCACGTTGGCGTAGAGCTTCTTGACGAACTCGGCCGCCTGCGCGTCGGTGCCGCCGTTCTCGCGCACGTAGCCCCAGGCCGCCAGGTACGCGTAGCGGCCGTTGCCGCCGGTCTTGGGGTTCACGACCACGACCTGCACGCCGGGCTTGACCAGGTCGTCCCAGTCCTTGATGCCCTTGGGGTTGCCGTTGCGCACCAGGAACAGCATGGTCGAGGTGGTGGGCGAGGCGTCGTTCGGAAAGCGCTTGGTCCAGTCCTTGGCAACGATGCCGTTGCCGGCCAGGAACTCGATGTCGGTCGTGGTGTTGAAGGTCACCACGTCGGCGTCCAGGCCGTCGTTGACGGCGCGGGCCTGTGCGCTGGAGCCGCCGTGGGCCTGGTCGATCTTGATGTCCTTGCCGGTGGACTTCTTGTAGTAGGGCACGAAGGCCGCGTTGATGTCCTTGTAGAACTCGCGCGCCACGTCGTAGGAGACGTTCAGCAGCGTCTGGGTCTGGGCCGAGGCGGCCGCAGCGGCCACCAGCAAGGCAGCGGCCAGAGCGGAGCGGGCCGAGCGGCCGGAGAAGAATTTGGAGGTCATGACGGAGTCCCTGAGCAGATACGGCATTGTCAAGACCGATCCGCTATGCGCAAACTATTGTTTTTCTCTTTACTTTCATCGGAAAACTTATAAGACGTCACCGATTGCAACCGTCTCAGTGAAAGTCGCCGGTCTCCAAATGGTCGAGAAAGGCGCGCACGGCAGGCACCAGGCCCCGCCGCGAGGCGAACACGGCGTGCACGATGCCGCGTGGCGGCGACCACCCTTCCAACACCTCGACGAGCCGGCCGGTGCCCAGCGCCTCGCGGCACATGTAGCCTGGCAACAACGCCACCCCGACGCCGTCGATGGCGGCCCGCAGCAGAGTTTCCAGGTCGTCGGCCACGTAGCGCGGCCGGTGCTGCCACTGGAACTCGGCCCCGTCGGGCCCCTGGAGCTTGACGCCGGTCCGGCCGTCCGGCGCCGACATGGCCATGGAGTCCAGCTTTTCCAGGTCCTGCGGCCGCTGCGGCCGCCCCTGGCGCGCCAGCAGCGCAGGGCTGGCGACCAACACCGACTGTGATCGGCCCAGCTGCTTGACGACCAGGCTGGCGCTGTCCTGCACCGTGGGGCGCACGCGCAGTGCCACGTCCACGCCCTCCTCTACAGGATCGACCACACGGTTGCTCACCTCCATGTCCACGCGCACCTGGGGATGGGCCAGCAGGAAGCCCGGCATCAGCGCACCCACCACGGACTGCGCCAGCGTGACCGGGCAGGTGACGCGCACGGTGCCACGCGGTGCGACCGAAAGGCGCTGCACCGCCTCGCTGGCAGCCAAGGCCTCGCTGCGCATGGCCAGGCAATGCCGCAGGTAGAGCGCACCCACCTCTGTCAGCGACAGCTTGCGCGTGCTGCGGTGCAACAGACGAACGCCCAGGCGGTCCTCCAGTTCGGCAACGCGGCGGGACAGCCGTGACTTGGGCAGGCCCAGCGCGCGGCCTGCGGCGGCAAAGCTGCCACGCTCGGCGACTTCGGCGAAGAACAGCATGTCGTTGAGGTCTTGCATGGCGGCATTGTTGCCAAGATCAGGACGATCAATTTCGATAAAGCCATCTTATCGGGTATTACATCCATCCGCACAATCAATTCACCGCAGCCACCCAGTTGAAAGCCATGCCATGAACATCCTTCACGTCGATTCCAGCGTCCTCGGCGCCGCCTCCATCACCCGCCAGCTGACCGCCGGCACCGTAGCCGCCTGGCGTGCCGCCCATCCCGGCGCCCAGGTGCAGCATCTGGACCTGGCCGCACAGGCCCCCGCCCACTTCGGTGCCGACGCACTGAGCTTCAAGCTTGGCCTGGACCTGGAAAAGGTCAGCGACGCCCAGCGCGCAGAAAACGTCGAAACCGAACGCTATCTGGCGCAGTTCCTCGCCGCGGACGTGGTGGTGGTTGGCGCGCCGCTGTACAACTTTTCCATCCCGACCCAGCTCAAGGCCTGGATCGACCGCCTCGCGCAGCCGGGCCGCACCTTCCGCTACACCGCCGCTGGACCGGAAGGTCTGGCCAAGGGCAAGACGGTGATCGTGGTGTCAGGCCGGGGCGGCGTGTACTCCACGAGCGAGCAAGGCCGCGCGCTGGAGCATCAGGAAAGCTACCTGCAGACGGTGTTCGGCTTCTTCGGCATCACCGACGTGCGCTTCGTGCGCGCCGAGGGCGTGGCCTTGGGACCGGATCAGCGCGCTGCCGCGCTGCGCCAGGGCGAGGCCGACATCGCTGCCGCGTTGCTGCGCGCCCCGGCGGCGCAAGCCGTCGCCGCCTGAGGCTGCAGGGGCCTGTCCGCCGGCGGACAACGGCCCGCTGCGCCGACGCCTACAGTGGCGTCTTCCCATCCCATGGAGACGCCACGATGAACGCCCCCCAAGACCTGCGCGCCCAGGTCAGCGCCGAGGAATGGCAGCTGCGCACCGACCTGGCCGCCTGCTACCGGCTGGTTGCGCTGTATGGCTGGAGCGACCTCGTCTTCACGCACATCAGCGCGCGCATTCCCGGACCCGAGCACCATTTCCTGATCAACCCGTACGGGCTGATGTTCGACGAGATCACGGCCTCCAGCCTCGTGAAGGTCGACCAGGCCTGCAACAAGCTGATCGAGTCACCCTACCCGGTGAACCCGGCCGGATTCGTCATCCACAGCGCCATCCATGCGGTGCGCGAGGATGCCCAGTGTGTGCTGCACACCCACACGCGCGCGGGCATCGCCGTCAGCGCCCAGAAGGGCGGCGTGCTGCCGATCAGCCAGCAGTCCACCTTCGTGCTGGCCTCCCTGGCCTACCACGACTACGAGGGCGTGGCGATCCGCGACGACGAGAAGGCCAGGCTTCAGGCCGACCTGGGCCACGCCAACTTCCTGATGCTGCGCAACCATGGCCTGCTGACGGTGGGCACGAGCGTCGCAGATGCCTTCTTGGCGATGTACACCTTCGAGAACACCTGCCAGATCCAGATCGCCGCGCAGGCTGGCGGCGGGGAACTGGTACAGGTCGACCCACGCATCGTGGACGGCGTGGGCCACGCCTCGCGCGTGCAGACCGGCGGTCTGGGCGGGCGTTTCGTCTGGCCTGCCCTGCTGCGCAAGCTGGACCGGACCGATCCAGGCTATCGCAGTTGAGCGACCGGCGCCGTGTTACTTGGTCGGGCCGACTTCGCCGTCCGGCTGCTTCTTCACGGCTTCTGCGCCCTCGGCCTTGCGCATGGCGCGTGCCTGCGCCTTCTCGCCGGGCGATGCCTTGGCTGCAGGGGGCGGAGACTTGACCGCGCCGACCTCGCCGCCTGGCGTGGTCTTCGCAGCGGCGGCACCTTCGGCCTTGCGATCGGCACGGGCCGCTGCCTTCTCCTGGGCGGACGGAGCGCTGGCCGGCGGCGGGGTGCGTGAACTGCCGACTTCGCCTTGTGCGAACGCGCCGACGGCGAACGCCTGCGCCGCGATGCCGAGGATGAGTGCTGCTTTTTTCATACTGACTTTTGGATCTCTGGGTGAATGAACTGGCGGGACGCGAAGTGCCGGAACGAGCATGTCCGACACCGCGCCCCTGCACGGTACCCAGGGTCCTGCGGCCACCGCCACGTCCAGGGGCCTGTGGCTGCGTAGGATGCCGGCGCGCGGCGCGGTAGGCGCCGCTGCGCGATCGGCCTGCGGGACCGGGGCGGCAGGCCGCCCCGGTGCCTGCTTACTTGGTCGGGCCGACTTCGCCGGGAGGCGTCTGCTTGATCGCTGCAGCGCCTTCGGCCTTGCGCTTGGCACGTGCTGCCGCCTTTTCGTCGGCCGACACCTTGGTCGCCGGCGCGGCCTTCTTGACAGCGCCCACCTCACCGGCAGGCTGCTCCTTGATGGCGGCGGCGCCATCGGCCTTGCGCTCGGCGCGGGCAGCGGCCCGGTCTTCAGGCGACGCCTTCTTGGCAGGCGGCGGCGCCTTGGAGGTGCCCACCTCGCCTTGCGCGAAAGCGCCGACTGCAAACATTTGCGCCAAGGCGACGCCGAGTGTGAGAACGACTTTTTTCATGTGCTGTCTTTCCAGATCTCTGGGTGATTGAAACGGCTCTTCTTCCGCACAGGAACCAGGGACCCCTGCACAGAAGTGAAACACGATACCCGAGCTTGTGAGGCGCGTTTGCAACATTTGATTTACAAATTGACGCGCGTGCCGCGCCAAGCGATCAACGGGCGTTTTTCGGTGCGGCCGGCCGACGGGCTGTCGGCAAAACGCGACGCACGGCCTTGCAGGCGCCTGGTTCAGTAGGTCTTGTAAGGCAGGAACTTGCCCGACAGCACCACGTTGACACGGTCGCCCTTGGGGTCGGGCTGGCGCACGATGTCCATGGAAAAGTCGATCGCGCTCATGATGCCGTCGCCGAACTCCTCGTGGATCAGCTCCTTGATGGTGGTGCCGTAGACGCTGACGATCTCGTACCAGCGGTAGATCAGCGGATCGGTCGGCACGACCGTGGGCAGCGAGCCCTTGTACGGCACCACCTGCAGCCACTTCTGCTCCTCGGCCGTGAGGCCGAAGATCTTGCCGAGCACCTTGGCCTGCTCGGGCGTGGCAGTCATCTGGCCCAGGCACAGGGCGGTGGTCCATTCCTTGGACTGGCCGACCTTCTTGGCGACGTCGGCCCACTGGATGCCCTTGGCAACCTTGGCGGTGATGATCTTTTCGGTGACTTCGAGGCGGTTCATGGTGTTGGCTCCATTGGAAAGAATCAGTGCGCCAGCGCTCGGCTGACGAGGAAATCGACGATGTGGTTGCGCAGGTCGTAATAGCCGCCCAGGTGGTGAAGGCCCACCCGGGTGCGCGTGCGCGGCAGCGGGTTGGTCACCACCTCGGCGATGCCGCCGGGCTGGTAGCCGGCCGCCGTGTCGGCGCCGTTGCGCATCAGCAGGATGCGGTCGGCCAGCAGGATGGCCTCGTCCACGTCGTGCGTGATCATGAAGACGGTCTGCTGCGTCTGCCGCACGATGGCCAGCAGCTCGTCCTGGATGCTGCCGCGCGTCAGCGCATCGAGCGCGCCGAAGGGCTCGTCGAGCAGCAGCATCTTGGGCTGGATGGCGAACGCGCGCGCGATGCCCACGCGCTGCTTCATGCCACCCGACAGTTCGCTGGGCTTTTTGTCGATGGCAGGCAGCAGGCCGACCAGTGCGACGAACTTGTGCACGTGGGCGTCGACCGCGGCACGGCCCCACTGCGGCCAACGCGACCTGACCGCGAACGCGATGTTCTGCCGCACCGTGAGCCAGGGCATGAGCGCATGGCCCTGGAACACCACGCCACGTTCCAGCCCGGGGCCGCGGATCTCGCGCCCGTCCATGAACACATGGCCGCCGCTGGCCTCGTCCAGCCCAGCCAGCACGTTGAGGATCGTGGTCTTGCCGCAGCCCGAGTGCCCGATGATGCAGACGAACTCGCCGCGCGTGAGCGTGAACGACACGTCGGCGAACACCGGCCGCGCCGGCACGAAGGCCTTGGCCAGGCCCTGGACCTGCAGGAATGCGGCCTCACTCGACATAGGTCACCGCCTTCTGCAGCCGGCCGAACGCCAGGTCCAGCAGCATGCCGACCACGCCGATCAGGCCGATCGCGAAGATCACGTTGGTCAGCGACAGGTTGTTCCACTCGTTCCAGACGAAATAGCCGATGCCGGTGCCGCCCACCAGCATCTCGGCCGCCACGATCACCAGCCAGGCGATGCCCATGCTGATGCGCATGCCGGTAAGGATGGTGGGTGCCGCCGCGGGCAGGATCACCAGGAAGGCCTTGCGCAGGGAGCTCACCTCCAGCGTGCTGGCCACGTTGAGCCAGTCGCGCCGCACCGAAGCCACGCCGAAGGCCGTGTTCACGAGCATCGGCCAGACCGAGCAGATGAAGATCACGAAGATGCCGCTGATGGCCGAGTCCTTGATGGTGTAGAGCGCCAGCGGCATCCAGGCCAGCGGGCTGATGGGCTTCAGCACCTGAATGAACGGGTCGAGCGCGCGGCGCAGCAGCGGCGACATGCCGATCGCGAAGCCCAGCGGAATCGCCACCACGCAGGCCAGCCCGAAGCCCAGCGCCACCCGGCCCAGCGAATGCGCGAGCTGGACCGCGATGCCCTTGTCGTTCGGTCCGTTGTCGTAGAACGGATTGGACAGGTGGCCCCAGACCGTGGCGCCCATCTGCGCCAGCGTGGGAAAGCCGCTGCTCTTGCCGGCGGCCGGGTCCTTTCCGGTCATCCTGGCGTACTCGATCTCCTCGGCCGTCATGCCGGCCAGCCCGACGCCGCCACCGGTGGCGGTGGCCAGGTGCCAGACCCCCAGCAGCAACAGGAAGATCAGCACCGAAAGCAGCGCGGCCTTGGCGTTGAGGTTTTTCATGCCTTGGAGATCGCGAAGCTCTTGGCGTAGGCAGCGGCCTTGTCGGCGTCGAACTCCTTGCCCATCACCTTGAACTTCGGATACGCCCCCTCGGGCACCTTCTGGTCCAGCGCGGCCATCTGCTTCTTCGCATCGGTCAGCAGGAACACCCGCTCGGCGATCTGCTTGTAGTCGACCTCGCCCTTGATGTAACCCCAGCGCTGCATCTGCGTGAGCATCCACACCGCCATGCTCTGCCAGGGGATGGGGTCGAAGTCCGCGCGGTCGGGCACCGTCTGGATCTTGCCCAGGCCATCGGCGAAGCGGCCAGTCAGCACCTGCGTGAGCACGGTCTCGGGCTGGTTCAGGTACTGCGCCGGCGCGATCACCTTGGCGATGAGCTCGCGGTTCCTGGGCTCGCGCGCCATGGCCGACGCCGTCAGCACCGCGCGGTACAGCGCCGCGAAGGTGTTGGGGTTCTGGCGGATGAACTCGGTGCTGGTGCCGAAGGCGCAGCAGGGATGGCCGGGCCACAGGTCACGCGTCAGCACATGCAGGAAGCCGATCTCCTCGAACACCGCGCGCTGGTTGAACGGGTCGGGGCCCAGGTAGCCGTCGATGTTGCCGGCACGCAGGTTGGCCACCATCTCGGGCGGCGGCACCACGCGGATCTGGATGTCAGTGTCCGGATTCAGCCCATGCTCGGCCACGTAGTAGCGCAGCAGGAAGTTGTGCATGCTGAACTCGAACGGCACCGCGAACCTGAAGCCCTTCCAGAGCCTGGGATCGCGCTTGTCCTTGTGCTTGTTGGCCAGCGTGATGGCCTGGCCGTTGGTGTTCTGGATGGTCGCGACGTTCATCGGCACCTGGTTGGAGCCGATGCCCAGCGAGATCGCCAGCGGCATGGGGGACAGGAAGTGCGTGGCGTCGTACTCCTTGTTGAGCATCTTGTCGCGGATCAGCGCCCAGCCGGCCGTCTTGACCACCTCCACGTTCAGCCCCTGCTTCTGGTAGAAGCCCAGCGGGTGCGCCATGATCAGCGGCGTGGCGCAGGTGATCGGGATGAAGCCGATCTTGAGGTCCTTCTTCTCCAGCGCAGCCTTGTCCTGCGCCATGGCCTGCAGGCTGGCCACCGGCAGCACGCTGCCGATGGCGGCCATAGCCGTTCCGCGGCCCACGGCGCGGATGAAGCGGCGGCGCAGCGCATCGTGCGGGAACAGCGCCTTGACCAACGACGCCTCGACGAAGGCGTTCGACATGGCCTGCACATCGGGCCGGCGCGCGCGTTCGCGCAGCTCGCGTGCGGCGCTGGCGGCCGTGGCTTCGACGGCTGCCTCGGCGGCGTGTTCGGCAGCGCTGTGGTCGCGCCCGCAGCTGCAGTGCAGCATCAGCGGGCGATCGGCGTCGTAGGGATCGGGCAACGAGGACATGGCTCACCTCCGGGACAAGGATGCGTTGCCCTGTGCAAGCTTTTTGCCAGTTCGCCGCCAACCGGCTGCCGGCTGCGGGTGCCCCTGCAAGATCGCGGGTGCCACCACCACGCCCTGTAGTGCCATCCCTACAGGACGGGTCCTGAGCGGCCGTTCAGCCCCGGTCGAGCATGTACAGCGTGAGCTCCACGTCGTTCTTGGTGCCGGTCTTCTCCAGGATGCGCGCCCGGTAGGTGCTGACGGTGTTGGACGCCAGGCCCAGCTGCGCACCAATTTCGCCCACGCTGCGCCCCGATGTGAGCAGCCGCAGCACCTGGTGCTCCCGGTGCGAGAGCGCATCGGTGCCCGGGCGCGCACCACGCCGGCCCATGGCGGCAGCCAGCGCCTCGGCCGTTGCGCTGCTGACCCACATGCCCCCGGTGGCGGCCTTGCGCACCGCAGCCAGCATGTGGTCCGGGTCGGCGCCCTTGTGCAGGTAGCCGGCCGCCCCCAGACGAATGCAGCGCACAGCGTACTGGCGCTCGGGGTAGGTGCTCAGCATCAGCACCGGCAGCCTCGGGTGCTCGCGGCGCAGTGTCTCCAGCACGTCCAGGCCGTCGCCGTCCGGCATGGCGATGTCCAGCAAGACGAGGTCCAGCGCTGCCCCGGCCGCGCGCACCACCTGCAGCACCTGGGCGCCGCTGGCGGCCTCGGCGGCGACCGTGATCTCGGGGGCGTCGGCCAGCACCTGCTTCAGAC
>CAJYRH010000335.1 GCA_913776795.1 uncultured Pseudorhodoferax sp.
AGTACGCGCCCAGCATGTAGAACGAGGCGTGCGCGAAGTTCAGCACGCCCATCATCCCGAAGATCAGCGTGAGACCTGCGGACACCATGAACAGCAGCAGGCCGTAGATGACGCCGTTGAGCAGCGAGAAAACGAAGGAGTCCATGGAGACAGCCGCAGGGGGTCCGCGTCAGCCGATCAGGACGGGCGCTGCATCTTGCAGCTGGCCTGCACCGGGGTGGAGGCCTCGGCCGCCGTGAACACCTTCACAGGCTTGAAGCCCATGTCGGTCTCGTCCACCTTGTACTTCGCGTCCTTGGCCACGGTGGAGACCACCATGGGCAGCTGGGCCTGATGGTCGGCTGCACGCATGCTCAGCTCGCCCACGGGCGTCATCACCTTCACGGTCTCCAGCGCCTTGGCAAAGGCGTTGACGTTGAGCGCGCCCTTTTCGGGCCTGGTCTGCTTGAGCGCCTCGGCCACCATGGCCAGGCCGAACACGGTCTGCGGCTCGGTGGCCGCCGGTGCGTGGCCGGTCTTGGCCGTGTAGTCGCGCACGAACTGGTCGCCGGCGGCGCCGCCGGCCTCGGCGTTGAAGGTGTGGGCGATGTAGTGGCCCAGCGCCAGGTCGCCGGCGTTGGCCAGGTTGCCGGGCTGGTCGAGGTAGATGGTGCCGAAGCGCGCCTTCAGGCCGGCGGCCTTGGTGGCCTTCATGAGGAGCAGCAGGTCGTTGGACCAGTTGCCGGTCATCACGGTCTCGGCCTTGGCGGCACCGATCTTGGCCACATAGGGCGCGAAGTCCTGAATCTTGTTGACATCGTGCAGCGTCTTCTCGACCACCTGGTAGCCACCGGGGCCGGCGTTGTCCAAGATGGCCTTCTCCATGTCCTGGCCCCAGGAGTAGTTCTGGTTGATGGAATAGACGCGGGTGCCCAGCACGTTGGTCTGCTTCATGGCCTGCACCAGCGCCTTGGCACGCACCTGCGCATTGCCGCTGAAGCGGAAGTGGTGGAAGTGGCACTTCTCGCCGGTCAGCTCCAGCGCCTCGGCGCCCACGTTGATGTAGACCAGCTCCTTGCCGGCGTTGCGCAGGTTGTGCTTGCGCACGTCCTCCGAAATCTGCCCGCCCACGGCCGACGAGGCGCCCTGCACGACGATGTGCACGCCGTCGGCGATGGCGGCCTTGAGCTTGTCCGCCGCGCCGGCGGGCCCGCCCTGGTTGTCGTACTCCAGCAGCTGCACCGGCGCGCCGTTCCAGCCGCCTTCGGCGTTCATGCGGTCGATCACGTAGCGCACGGCCGCGCGGTACATCTGGCCCGAGGCGGCCTGCGCGCCGGACAGCGTCTCGACCAGGCCGATCTTGACCGGATCGGCCAGGGCGCTGCCGCAGGCGAGGGCACTGGCGAGGGCAAGGGCGGCGGTTCGGGTGGGCAAAGCGTTCATGGTGTGTCTGTCTCCGTTGGATGCTGGCAAGAAGAAGGGCGCCGGGCGCCCCGGGGAAAGGTGTCAGAGGTATTCGAGGTTGCCGTCCACGCTGATGGCCTGGCCGCTCAGGTTGCGGGCGCCGGGCGCGCACAGGAACAGCGCCAGCGCGGCGATGTCGTCGGTCTCGACCATGCGGCGCAGCGACATCTGGCGCAGGTAGCTCTCGCGCGTGGCCTCCACGCTCTGGCCGGTGGCGGCGGCGCGCGCCGCGATCACGCCGTCCATGCGCTCGCCCGCCACCGGGCCGGGCAGGATGGCGTTGACGCGCACGCCCGCCGGGCCCAGCTCGATGGCCAGCGACTTCATCAGGCCGACGATGGCCCACTTGCTGGCCGCATAGGGCGTGCGCAGCGGGTAGCCCAGGCGGCCGGCCACGGACGACATGGCGATCACGCAGGGGTTGGCCGTCGAGCGCTTTAGCAGCGGCACGGCCTGTCGCGCGAAGAGGAACTGGCTGTTCAGGTTCACGGCCACGGTGCGCTCCCACTGGCCGACTTCCAGGCTTTCCACCGGGCCGGTCGGGCCGGCGATGCCGGCGTTGTTGACCAGCACGTCCAGCCCGCCCAGCGTGCCCTGCACGTCGTCGAAGACCAGGCCCACGTCCCGCTCGACCGAGGCGTCGGCGGCGCTGGTGGTGATGCCCGGCACCTCGCTGGCCAGGCGGTCGAGCGCGACGCGGTCGATGTCGCACACGTGCACCTGGGCGCCGGCCACGCTGAAGGCGCGCGCGATGGCGGCGCCGATGCCGCTGGCGCCGGCGGTCACCAGGACCTTGAGGCCTTGCGGCGGCTTGAGCGCGTCCAGGATCGTCATGGGAAAAACCTCGGGTGTCGTGTGGTGTGGTGTCGGGTCGCGTGGCTGGCCTGCCGGCCGCAGCACGCCGCGCAGGCCGCCACTGTTGCGCAGGAGGGTGGCGCATCCAATGTGCGCAGCGCACATTGGCGTGGCGCTCTCGGTGTGGCGGACGAACGCCGAGAAAACCCTAGGCTGGGCGCGACGGCCCCGCGCGACCGGTCTGTTAGCCTCGCCGCCTTGCACCGCAAGGAGACCGTTCCATGGAGACCGCGCTGTCCACGCAGGAGGCAGAACGCAACGTCGGCGCGCTGATCGACCTGCTGCACCAGGGCGCGGCCGCCGAGGCGTTCGCGGCCGAACTGGCCCGCATCGAGCGGCTGCCGGGCCGCAATGTGCACAAGGCCGCCCTGGTG
>CAJYRH010000336.1 GCA_913776795.1 uncultured Pseudorhodoferax sp.
GCGTAGGGAGCCAGCGCGGTCTGCATGCCGCTTCAGGCACAACTGGCGTCGATCACCTCGCGCACCAGTGCGTCGGGCGCGCCACGCACCACCGCACGGCCGATGCCGTCGACCAGCACGAACTTGATCTCGCCGGCTTCGGCCTTCTTGTCCACGCGCATGAGCTCCAGGTAGCGGCCGGCGTTGTCGGCCGCATCCAGCATGGGGCCGACCGTGGGCAGGCCGGCGCGTTCGACGAGGCGCGTGAGCCGCTCGACCTGCGCCGCGTCGAGGAGGCCCAGGCGCTGCGACAGCCGCGCGGCCATGACCATGCCGCAGCCCACGCCCTCGCCGTGCAGCCAGGCGCCATAACCCATGCCGGCTTCGATGGCGTGGCCGAAGGTATGGCCGAAGTTCAGGATGGCGCGCAGCCCGCCCTCGCGCTCGTCCTGGCCGACCACCTCGGCCTTGATCTCGCAGCTGCGCTGCACCGCATGCGCCAGCGCGGCCGGATCGCCCGCGCGCAGCGCGTCCACATGGGCCTCGGTCCAGTCCAGGAAGGCCGCGTCGGCGATGGGCCCGTACTTGATGACCTCGGCCAGGCCGGCGCTGAGTTCGCGCGGCGGCAGCGTCTTGAGCACGTCCAGGTCGCAGACCACCAGCTGTGGCTGGTAGAACGCGCCCACCATGTTCTTGCCCAGCGGGTGGTTGATGGCCGTCTTGCCGCCCACCGAGGAATCGACCTGCGCCAGCAGCGTGGTCGGCACCTGCACGAAGGGCACGCCGCGCATGTAGCTGGCGGCGGCAAAGCCCGTGATGTCGCCCACCACGCCGCCGCCGAGAGCGAACAGCACGGTCTTGCGGTCGCAGCCGCGCGACAGCAGCGCGTCGAAGACGAGGTTCAGCGTTTCCCAGGTCTTGTAGGCCTCGCCGTCGGGCAGCACCACGGTGTGCACCGCCCGAAAGCGACCAGCCAGCGCCTGCTGCAAGCGCTGCGCGTACAGCGGCGCCAGCAGGGTGTTGGTGACGATCAGGGCCGCCGCGGCCTTGGGCACGGCGGCGTAGGTCGCAGGCTGGTCGAACAGGCCGGCGCCGATGGCGATCGGGTAGCTGCGCTCGCCGAGCGCGATCTGCACCTGGGCCGTGGGGGGGGCGGAAAGGGTGGCGTCCATGAGGGCGACGAGTGTAAGCCGCAGCCCTCAGCCCCTCTGAGGCTGCACCAGGCCGGCGATGGTGTTGACCAGTGCCGCCGTCGACGGACGCCCGATCGTGATGACCTCGTGCGCGGTCTCGCGGTACAGCGGATCGCGCTGGGCGAACAGTTCGCGCAGGCGGGCCTGCGGGTCGGCCACCTGCAGCAGCGGCCGCACCTGGTCGTGGCGCAGGCGGCGGAACACCTCTTCGGGCGTGGCGAACAGGTAGAACACGCGGGTGTGCTGGCGCAGGCAGGCGCGGTTGGCCTCGCGCAGGACGGCGCCACCGCCCGTGGCGATCACGGCCGGGCCGGTGGCGGTGATGTCGGCCAGCGCCTGCTGCTCGAAGTCCCGGAAGCCGACCTCACCCTCGCGCTCGAAGTACTCGCGGATCGAGCAGCCAAGTTGGCGCTCGACCCACTGGTCGGCATCAACGAAGGGGAGTTGGAGCCGGCGCGCCAGTTGGCGGCCGACGGTCGACTTTCCCGAACCGGGCAGGCCGACAAGCGCGATGTTCAAGCAAGAACCTCATGGCAATGTCACAGCGGGGAACGTCGTGGCCAGGCCCGAAGGGGCGGTGACCGTGATCGTCACGGTGTTGCCGGCAGCGCAGCCGCTCAGGGACAGTGCCACCAAGCTCGACAGATCCTCCGAGGGGTTGCCCGCTTGCGGACGCACATCGGCCAGAGGCGTTCCCCCGATGTTGTCGATCGCGCAGGTGGCTGGCGAAGCTGTGGCCGTGACCCGGGTACCCGCTGGCATCGGCAGCAGCGGATTATCGGCGCTCCGCAGGCGGAAGCTCACACTGCCTCGCGTGACGGCGAACGCAGGCGAAGCCGGTGATGTCGACGCGAACAACAGCACTGCCTGCTGGCGAACAGTGGTCGCCAGACTGCCATCACAGGTGTTGGCGCGCGAAGGGAATGCGCCGCCGGCCCCAGGGCACGCACCGCTCGCACCCCGCGGGATGACGAACTCTCCGCCGTCGAAGGCATTGTTCTCGTTGTCGTCGCGGTATGCATCGCCGATCTGCACCAGGCTGTCGCCTGCATCGAAGATGTTGTTGCCGTTCGCGTCCACGTAGTCCTTCGTGCCTTCGGCATAAGCCAGGACCGATGCACGGCCACCGGCAGGGCGCGGGTTCTGCGTCACGAAGGTCACGGAGCATGAAGAGATGTTGTTCGTCCGTGTGGTTGCACAGCTGCGCGCCACCTGGCCGCCTTCCGCAGTGAAATTGACGACCGTGCCATCCTCCACCGCGTTGCCTTGCCGGTCGGCCAGGCGCACGGTCAGCGTCGTGGACGTGCCATCCACGGCCCAGCCCTCCAGTGCCGCCTGCCCGGCCGACAGGCTCATGAAGCGCTGGGAAGGCGGCCCCGACGCAACCGTCAAAAACTGCGATTCGGCAAACACGGCAGGGCTGCTGACCAGGGCTGCGCGCACCTTCACCGCACCGGGGATGGTGCCCGAGAAGGCCGAGACGGACACATAGCCGTCGGCATCACTGGTCTTGGTGACCGCTGCAGACGATCCCGAGGCATCGAGCCCGACGCCGCCTGGATTGGTCTCGATGCTCAACCGCACCGGAACGCTGGCCAGCGAAGTGCCGACGGACGACAGCACGCGGAACCGCAGGACAGACTGCTCGGCCGCACCGCTTCCAGCCACAAAGACCTGTTGCGGCGACGCATCGACGAACGTCACTGTATTGGCCACGGGTGCCGCCACGGTCACCGTGCCCGTTTGCGCCGGCGCACCCGCGCTGGACGCGGTCACGGTCACCGTCCCGCTGCAGGGTTGCCCGGCGCCGTCGACCGCGGAATAGGTCACCGAGGCAACGCCGCTGCCATTGGTTGTCTTGCTGAACCCGCCGGAGCTGGTGTCCTGACCATCGATGCGACCGCAGGAGGCGGAGAACACGACATTCACGGGTGTCGAGCCAGCCGCGACCCCGGCGATGCTCGCGGTCACGGACACGGTGGCATTCCCGCCCGAAGCCAGCGCAGTCGGGCTGATCGACAGCGCCGACAACGCCAGACTGGACGCAGAGACCGAGAAATCGACACTGCCGGAGGCAGAGGCCTCGCCGACCGCCGCGCTGGCGCTGACAGAAGCCGCGCCCCGCGCGGACAGCGAAGCGGGCTCGACGCTCACCTGCGCCACGCCGGCAGCATCCGTGAGGGCCGTTGCCGGCGACAGTGCAGCGATGGCTTCGTCGGAAACCGTGAAGGTGACAAGGCGGCCGGCAATCGCGGCACCGGATGCATCCCGCAACGTTGCCTTCACCGTGAATGCGCTGCCCGCGCTGACGCTGGTCACGGGAGCTCCAGCGCTGTTGACGATGGCCACGGCGATGGTCGGCGCCCCGGCGCCGCCGCCACTGCTGCCGCCACCGCCACCGCCGGTGGAACTGCCTCCACCTCCACAAGCCGCCACCAATCCGGCCACGGCAACTGCCGCCAGGTATCGCATCCAACGCATAGCTCTTCCCTCTTGTGATTCTGAATGCCGTGGACCGCTGCCTCAGCGCCCCGCCATCCGCTCGGCGATCATCTTGGGCGTGATGAACACCAGCATCTCCGTCTTGTTGGACGTGCGCGTGCGGCTCTTGAACAGGTTGCCGGCGATCGGGATGTCACCCAGCAGCGGCACCTTGGTCACGTCTTCGTTCTCGGTCAGCTCGAAGATGCCGCCGATCACCACCGTGCCGCCGTTCTCCACCAGCACCTGGGTCTTGATGTGCTTGGTGTTGATGGCGAAGCCGGCCGAGGTGCTCTGGCCCACGCTGTCCTTGTTCACGTCCAGGTCCAGGATGATGTTGCCTTCGGGCGTAATCTGCGGCGTCACCTCCAGCTTGAGGTTGGCCTTGCGGAACGCGATCGAGGTCGCACCGCTGGAGGTGGCGACCTGGTAGGGCAGCTCCGTGCCCTGCTCGATCAAGGCCTTGGTCTGGTCGGCCGTCACCACACGCGGGCTGGACACCACCTTGCCCTTGCCGTCGGCTTCCATTGCCGAAAGCTCCAGCGACAGGAAACGGCCGACGCCCTCGCGGAAGATCGACACCGCGAAGCTGGCCGCTTCCGTGGCGCTGCCCTGGGCGGTGGCGGGCAGGTTCACGAAATTGCTGCTGGTGTTGATCGCCTGGCCGTTGGCGGCGGCCACTGCGTTGGCGTAGCTGGTGCCCGCGACGATGCGGTTGCCCCCGCCCAGGCTGTAGCCGTTGCCGTTGCCGCCGCCCAGGCGTACGCCCAGCGACTTGCCGAAGGTGTCCGAGGCCTCGACGATGCGCGCCTCGATCAGCACCTGGCGCACGGCCACGTCGAGCTTCTTGATGAGTTCGTTGACGGCGTCCAGACGGCTCGCCACGTCGGTCACGAACAGCTGGTTGGTCCGCGGCTCCGGGATGGCGGTACCACGGGTGCTCAGGAAGCGGCTGCTGCCGGTGCTGCCCGTTCCGCCACCGCTGGCGTTGGTGATCTGCGCGGCGATGTCGACCGCCCGTGCGTAGTTCATCTGGAACGACTGGGTCCGCAGAGGCTCCAGGTTCTCCAGCGCCGCGGCGGATTCCAGGTCCTTTTTCTTGCGCGCGTCGATCTCGTCCTTGGGCGCGATCCACAGCACGCTGCCGCTCTTCTCCATGCCCAGGCCCTTGGCGTCCATGATGATCTGCAGCGCCTGGTCCCAGGGCACGTCCTTCAGGCGCAACGTCACCGCGCCGGTCACCGAGTCGGAGGTCACGACGTTGAAGTTGGTGAAGTCGGCGATCACCTGCAGCAGGGCGCGCACCTCGATGTTCTGGAAGTTCAGCGACAGCTTCTCGCCGCTGAAGCCCGGACCCTGGCTCAGCCGGTTCGGGTCCACGCGCTGCGGCCGCACTTCGACGACGAACTGGCCTTCGCTCTGGTAGGCGCTGTGCTCCCAGTTGCCGCGCGGCTCGATCACCATGCGCACGCGGTCGCCGACCTGGAAAGTCGAGATGGTCTGCACCGGCGTGCCGAAGTCGCCCACGTCGAGCCGGCGGCGCAGGCCTTCGGGCAGCGAGGAGTTGAGGAACTCCACCACCAGGCTCTGGCCCTGCTGGCGCACGTCCACGCCGACCTGGCTGTTGCCCAGGCCCACGACCACGCGGCCGGTGCTGTCCGATCCGCGGCGGAAATCCAGGTCCCGCAGGGCCGCGCGGCCCTGGGCACCCGCATCCGGAAATACCGGTGCCGGGCTGGCCGGCAGCGCCGAGGCCACCGGATCCAGCACGATCAGCACGGAGTTGCCCTGCAGCAGTGCCTTGTACGAGGTGGCCTGCTTGAGGTTGAGCACCACGCGCGAGCGGTCGCCCACACTGAGCACGCTGGCCGAGCGCAGGTTGCCCTGGTTGATGTCGATGGGCGTGCGCGGCATCGTGCTCGCCACGCCAGCGAAGTCCAGCGCAATGCGCGCGGGCGACTGGATGGCCACGCCGGCCGGCAGCGCCGCGGGGGCTTCGGACAGGTCGATGCGGACGATCTCGGAGCCGTTCTGCAGCGCGCCGGTCACCGCCTGGATCGCCGGAACCGCCCAGGCGGTGCAGCAGGCCAGCGCAAGCCCGCACGCGGCGAGGCCTCGCGCCAGGATGCCCGACCGGTGGATGTGCTTGTTCATTTGACTTTCTCCTGCAGCTGCAGACTCGCCGCGCGCTCGATCCACTCGCCGCCGCCGTCCTGCACGATCTCGCGCAGGAGAACCTCCGCTTCGTCGATCTTGGTCACTTTTCCGTAGTTCTGTCCGAGGTGTTCGCCCACGCGCACTTGGTAGAGCAGGTTGTCGACGCGCAGCAGCGCCACCGGGGAGCCGCCGCGGCGCAGGCTGCCCACCATGGTCATGGCGTCCAGCGGAAAGGCTTCCAGCGGCTCCTTGCGGCGTGCCAGCTCGGGCCCGATCAGACCGGTGTTGCTGGCGCTGGGCGCCGCGTCCTGCCGCAGCACCGAGGCCAGGCGCTGCTGGCTGAACGGGTCGACGCTGGCTTCCTGTGTATAGGCCTGCGGCACGAACTGCTTGGGCGGCGACAGCGGCGTCACCTTGGTGCGCACCTGGCTGCGCTGTTCGGCCATCCACTGCTGCAACTCGTCCTGATCGTTGCCGGCACAGCCACCCAGCAGTGCCGTCGCTGCCGCGAGTGCGGCCACACCGGCCAGGCGCCGCAGCGGGCTCACTTGCCGCCCCCCTTGGCCGGGATCTTCTGGGCAGCGATCTCGTCGGCGTCCAGGTAGCGGAAGGTGCGGGCGGTGGCGTCCATCGTCAGAGCGCCGTCCCGGGCGGGCACGATGCTGATGTTGTTCAGCGTCACGATGCGCGAGAGATTGGCCACGTCGGCTGCGAACGCGCCGATGTCATGGAAGCGCCCGGTCACCCGCACGGCGATCGGCAGCTCGGCGTAATAAGGGCGCACCACGACCTGCCCCGGCCGGAACAGGTCGAACTGCAGGCTGCGGCCCAGGCCGGCCTGGTTCACGTCGGACAGCAGCGCTGCCATCTCGGCCTTGCTGGGGAGCTGGCGCTCAAGCTGCGTGACGTATTGCTGGATCTGCTCGCGCTGCTTCTTGAGCGCATCCAGGTTCACGGCCTTGACCAGGCGCG
>CAJYRH010000337.1 GCA_913776795.1 uncultured Pseudorhodoferax sp.
TACTGCCCGGTGCCGTGCTCGTCCATAAGCTTGCTGGCCTCGAGCCATCTGCGATGCAACTGATTGCCGCGGCGCATCGCTTCCTGTGCCTTGCGCAGCTGACGCTTCGCCAGATAGCGCCACACAGCAAAGATCGCGAGCGGAACCAGGATGCTCGCTGCGAGCAGATAGACCGCTGTGAGATGGTGCTCAGAGGGAGTCATCGTCTATTGGCAATGTTGCGAACGGCCGCAACTATAGAACGTCGGCGGCACAAAACTGCGCTGCGTGGTCAACAGTTCAGTTGGCAGTCAGGTTCACATTCACCATTTGCCCCTCGGCTGGCGTTGGCGAACTGCATCGGCGACGAGCGTGGCCATGTCGGCGCGGTTGACGGAATTGGCGAAATCGATGGCCGTCATGCCCTGTTCGTTCTTGAGCAGAGGCTCGGCGCCTTCCTGAAGCAACAGCTTCGCCGCGGCCACGCTGCCGTAGCGCGCCGCCATCATCAGCGGTGTCGTCTTGTTGGGCGACTCGGCGTCGATGAACGCGTGTTCCTCCAGCAGCAGCCGGATCACGTCCTCATGGCCGTTGGTTGCGGCGTAATGCAACGGTGTCCAGCCCGTCTTGTTGACCGCTGCTCCACGCGCAATCAGCTTGCGGCACAGTGCAAGCTGACCGGCCAGCGCCGCCGCCATCAGGGGGCTTTCATCGGTCCGGTTCAAGGATTCGACCTCGGTCCGCGGAAAGTCGATCAGCGCCTGCGTCACGCGTGCAGCGGACCCGCGGATGGCCAGGTACAGCCCGTGGTCCCCGTTCGGATCGCGCGTGTTCGGATCGAATCCGCGCCGAAGCAGGTCGGTGACCGTTGCCACATCGTCCTTGGCGATGGCGGCGAAAAAGTCTTCGTAAGAACCCGCGCGTGCCCAGCTGCCCGTACCGAGCAGGAGGGCTGCCAACCAGTGACGCCTTTGCCAATGGGTCTTCATGCTGCCTCCGGCCGGAACAAAGCGTCGAAGTTGGCGCTGGTCTGCCGGGCGACGTCCTCGACCGCGACGCCACGCACCTGCGCAATCTGCGCCGCCACATGCGGCACCCAGGCCGGCTGGTTGCTCTTGCCCCGGTGCGGCACCGGGGCCAGATAGGGGCTGTCGGTCTCGATCAGCATGCGCTCCAGCGGCACGAATGCCGCGATGTCGCGAAGGTCCTGCGCGTTTTTGAAGGTGAGGATGCCGGAAAGCGAGATGTAAAAACCCAGGTCCAAGGCTGCACGGGCCACTTGCTCGGTTTCGGTAAAGCAGTGGAACACCCCACCTGCGGCCCCTGCCGAGCCATCCTCGCCCTGCTCCCGCAGGATCGCCAGCGTGTCGTCGGATGCCGCGCGCGTGTGGATGACCAGCGGTCTGCGCAATAGCCGGCCCGCGCGGATGTGGGTCCGAAAGCGCTCGCGCTGCCATTCGACATCCGCCACGCTGCGCCCGCCCAGCCGGTAGTAGTCCAGCCCGGTTTCGCCGATGGCCAGTACGCGCGGCAGGCCCCCGCGGGTCAGCAGATCGTCCAGGCTGGGCTCCTGCACATCCTCCTGGTCCGGGTGCACGCCGACCGTGGCCCAGATCTGCGGATGCGCCATGGCGATGCCGTGCACCGTGTCGAAGTCTTCCAGCGTCGTGCAGATGCACATCGCGCGGTCGACCCGGGCGGCCGCCATGTCGGCAAGAAGCTGCGGCAACCGCCCCAGCAGGTCGGGGTCGCTCAAGTGGCAATGCGAGTCGGTGTACATGCGCGGGCAGCACCGGCGCGCGGGCCGGCGCGCAAAATCAAACGGTTTGGGTGGGGCGGTCGGACATCAGGTGTCCGCTTAGCAGGTCCTCGATCTTTTCCTTGAGCTGGCGTGACTTCTCGTCCTTGGGAAACTGGATGCCCACGCCCTGGGTGCGGTTGCCCGATGCGCGTGCCGGCGTCACCCAGGCCACGCGGCCGGCGATGGGGTAGCGTTGCGGGTCTTCCGGCAGGGACAGCAGCACGTAGACGTCGTCGCCGAGCTGGTACTCGCGCGAGGTTGGGATGAACATCCCGCCCTCGGCGAACAGGGGAATGTAGGCCGCATACAGGGCGGCCTTTTCCTTGATGGCCAGCTGGATGACGCTGGGGCGCGGTGCCGGTGCTGGACTGCTCATGGTGGGCGCGAGTTTAGGGCGGTTTTCGCGTGCGCGACGAGCGATTCCAGCATGAGGCCGGCGTTCAGCGGATGCTCGGCGACGCGCGCGCTGTCCTGCAGCTTGCGCGACCACTGCAGCAGGGTCTCCAGCCGCGCAGGCTGCGGCAGGTCGGCGCCGGCGAAGAAGCGCGGTTCAGCGCCCTGCCCCATGCGCAGCAGATCGTGGCAGAGCTTTTGCATCGCGTCGATGAGTTCGGCGGGCGCCATGCCGCTGACCGCGCCCATGTCGCCGCGCGCCAGGGCCTGCGGCAAGGCGCTCCAGGCACGGGCACTGCGGCCAGCTCCCGCCATGCGCAAGGCTTCCTGCGGCCGGCCACCTGCGGCGGCCAGCAGCACCGGGACGTCGGCCTTGTCCACGCCGTTCTGCGACTGCAACCACTCCTGCGCCTCCTGCGCCACGGGCCAGGCCATCTGGTGGCCCATGCAGCGGCTGCGGATGGTGGGCAGCAGCAGGTGCGCGGCACCGGTGGCCAGCACGAAGCGCACGTCGCCAGGTGGCTCCTCCAGCGTCTTGAGCAAGGCGTTGGCGCTGACCGCGTTCATGCGTTCGGCGGGAAACACCAGAACCGCCTTGCCGCGACCCCGGGCGCTGGTGCGCTGGCCGAACTCCACGGCTGCGCGCATGGCCTCCACACGGATCTCGCGGCTCGCCTTGCGTTTCTTGTCGTCGATCTCGGCCTGTGCCTTCTCATCCAGCGGCCAGCCCAGCGCCAGCATCTCGACTTCGGGCAGCAGCACGCACAGGTCGGCGTGGCCGCGCACGTCGATCGCGTGGCAGCTGGCGCATGCGCCACAGGCGCCCTGCCCCTGCGGTCTGTCCGCACGTTCGCACAGCCATGCCCGCGCCAGTTCCAGCGCCAGTTCGTACTGCCCCAGGCCCGACGGGCCGTGCAGCAGCCAGGCGTGGCCGCGCTGGGCCAGCAGGCTGGTGCGCTGGCGTTGCAGCCACGGAGCAAGGCTCATCGCGGGCCCGCTTGCGCAGCGACCATGATGGCCAGCCAGCCGCGCCGCACCACCGCCGCCGTGATCTGCTGCCAGACCGCATGCCGCGTGGCATCGGCCGCGATGCGCACGAAGCGCGCGGGCGAGGATTCGGCACGCTGGGCGTAGCCCGAATGGACGCGGGCGAAGAATGCGGCGGGTTCGGCCTCGAACCGGTCAGGCGCGCGCGACGCGGCCAGCCGCTGTGCCGCCACCTCCGGCGCGAGTTCGAACCACAGCGTCATGTCGGGTTGGCGCAGCTGGCCGGCCGGCAAGCCGTCGCTCGCCTGCACCCATTGCTCGAGCGCGGCCAGCACGCCCGTGTCGAAACCGCGGCCGGCGCCCTGGTAGGCGAAGGTGGCGTCGGTGAATCGGTCGCACAGCACGACCTCTCCGCGCGCCAGCGCCGGTTCGATCACGCGCCGCAGGTGGTCGCGCCGGCCGGCGAACACCAGCAGGGCCTCGGTCAGCGCATCCATGTCCTCGTGCAGCACGAGTTCGCGCAGCCGCTCGGCCATGGGCGTGCCACCCGGTTCGCGCGTCTGCGTGACGGTGCGTCCCTGGGCGCGAAAGGCATCTGCAAGCGCCGCGATGTGGCTGGACTTGCCAGCGCCATCGATGCCCTCGAAGCTGATGAAGAGTCCGCGTGGTGGCTGCATGTGGCTCAACGCCCGCGTATGTAACGGTCGACGGCCCGGTTGTGCTCGTCCAGCGAATGGCTGAAATGGCTGCTGCCATCGCCGCGCGCCACGAAGTACAAGGCCTTGGAATCGGACGGCTGTACCGCCGCCAGCAGCGAGCGCGCGCCCGGCATGGCGATCGGCGTGGGTGGCAGGCCGGGCCGCGTGTAGGTGTTGAAAGGGGTGTCGGTGCGCAGGTCGCTGCGGCGCAGGTTGCCGTCGAAGCGCTCGCCTATGCCGTAGATGACGGTCGGGTCGGTCTGCAGCAACATGCCGATGCGCAGCCGGTTGTGGAACACCGCGGAGATGTCGGCCCGGTCCTCGCCGCGGCCGGTTTCCTTCTCGACGATGCTGGCCAGCACCAGGGCATGCTCGGGCGTCTTGAGCGCGACACCCGGCAGGCGCTGGACCCAGGCCGCGTCCAGTTGCCTGTCCATGGCCTGCAGGGCCTGGCGCAGCACAGCCAGGTCGCTGCTGCCCTTGGCGTAGCTGTAGGTGTCGGGAAAGAAGCGGCCCTCGGGGGCGACGCCCGGCCGGCCCAGCGCGGCCATCAGCGCCGCGTCGTCCAGAGCCCCGCTGTCGTGCCTGATGCGTTCGGCCCTCGCCAGGGCCTGGCGCATCTGGCGAAAGGTCCAGCCTTCCACGAAGGTCACTGCGCGCAGGGCCTGCTCGCCGCGCACCAGCTTGTCCAGCAGCGTGCGTGGCGTGGTGCCCGGGGCAAACTCGTAGCTCCCGGCCTTGATCTGGCGCGACTGGCCCGACAGGCGGAACCAGCCGAACAAGGCCCAGTCCGGCGTCTGCACGCCGGCCTCGGTGGCCGCGCTGGCAATGGCGCGGGCGCTGCTGCCGGGCGCAATGTTCAGCTCCACGGGCGCGCGGGACAGCCGCAGGGGCTGGTCCAGCCACCACCAGGCACCTGCCGCCGCAGCGCAGGCCAACACCAGCAACACCATCAGCCCACGACGCACAGCAGCCCTACCAGCCAGGAGAACAAGAGCCGGCCATGATAATTCAGCCCATGCAACCCACTTCCGACACCCGCCATGGCCTCGCGCTGCTGACGCATCTGGGCGTGATCGCCGTCCAGGGCGAGGAGGCGTCCAAGTTTCTGCACAGCCAGCTGACCCAGGACTTCATGCTTGCAAGGCCCGACGAGGCGCGCCTGGCCGCCTTCTGCTCGCCCAAGGGGCGCATGCAGGCCAGCTTCATCGGTCTGCGCTGGACCGACGACCAGGTACTGCTGGTGTGCGCGCGCGACCTGCTCGCGCCCACGCTCAAGCGCCTGTCCATGTTCGTGATGCGTGCCAAGGCCAAGCTGCGCGATGCGACCGCGCAATTCCAGCTGCTCGGCGCGCTGGGCCCTGACGCAGGCGCACTGCTGGACGGCGACCCTGCGCCCTGGCACCGCCGCGAGGTCGCCGGCGGCGTGGCAGTGGCCCTGCACCCGGCCGATGGCCAGACGCGCGCGCTGCTGGTGCTGCCTGCGCAGGCCAGCGCCCCCGACGCGCCGACACTGGCGCTGGCGGACTGGCAGCTGTCCGAGGTGCGCAGCGGCGTGGTGCTGGTCACGCAGCCGCTGTTCGAGGTGCTGGTGCCGCAGATGCTGAACTACGAGTCGGTCGGCGGCGTGAGCTTCAAAAAGGGTTGCTACCCCGGCCAGGAGGTCGTCGCGCGCAGCCAGTTCCGCGGCACGCTCAAGCGGCGCGCCTACCTCGTGCATGCAGATGCCGAATTGGCAGCCGGAGGCGAGGTCTTCCAGGCCAGCGACGCCGAGCAACCCACGGGCACCGTGGTGCAGGCCGCCGCCAACCCGGCCGGCGGCTGGGATGCGGTGGTCTCCGTGCAGATTGCGGCGGCCGAGGCCGGCGCGCTGCGTGCCGGCAGCGCGGCGGGCCCTGCCCTGCAGCTGCAGCCCCTGCCCTACGCCCTGCTGGCCGACGTCTGATCCGCGAGCGGCAGCACCATCTCGACGTGGGCGATGCCGACCTCGTCGAAGGGCTCGCCGCGCACCGTGAAGCCCAGCCGGCGGTAAAAGCCCTCCGCGCTGCGCTGCGCATGCAGCAGCACCTCGCGGTCACCACGCGCAGCCGCGGCCTGCACCAGCGCTTGAAGGATCCCTGCGCCCAGGTTGGCGCCGCGCAACATGTGGCGCACGGCCATGCGACCGATCTTGGCGACGCCCGGCGCATGCTGCAGCAGGCGCCCGGTCGCGAGCGGCTGGTCCAGACGGTTGTAGAGCACCGCATGCACCGCCGTTGCATCGGCTTCATCCCACTCGTCCTCGCGCGCGATGCCCTGCTCCACGATGAATACCTCGGTGCGCACACGGCGGGCGTCGGCCTGCAGAGCCTCCCAGCCCCCCAGCCGCAGCGTGGTCACCGATTGGCCGGCCTCGTAGTCCCGCAGCAGCGCGCGCAGCGCATCGGGCACCGGGCGCGACTTTTGCTCCGTCGGATCGGCAAATACGTAGACGAGCTCGCCCGTGATGAGCAGCTGGCTGCCGCGGAAGATCGCACCGACGAAGCGCATGGAGCTGCGGCCCACGTGTTCGCACTTGAGCGCCACGTCGAGCTGGTCGTCGTTGCGTGCCGAGGCGTGGTATTCGACGGTTGCCTTCTTCACGTAGAGCTCGCCGCCCAGCGCCGTGAAACACTCCTCGTAAGGCAGCGCCAGGGCACGCCAGTAGGCGGTGACGGCCGTGTCGAAGTACATCAGGTAGTGGCCGTTGAAGACGATCTTCTGCATGTCCACCTCGACCCAGCGCACGCGAAGGCGGTGGAAGAAGCGGAAGTCCTGGCGTTTCATGCGGGGTCTCCTGAGGTCTGCAGCGCGATGGCGAGTGCACGCGCCGCGTCCGCATGGGCTGCGCGCGCCTGCGGAATGGCCCGGCCCATCTTGATGAATTCGTGCACGACGCCGCGGTAGATCTCCAGATCCACAGCGACGCCGGCCGCACGCAGCTTGTCGGCGTACAGCACACCCTCGTCCACCAGGGGATCGCACTCCGCCAGGCCGATCCACGCAGGCGCCACGCCGTCCACGTCGGGCGCGTTGAGCGGTGCGAACCGCCAGTCGGCGCGCGCGGACCGGTCGGGCTGCACCTGGTCGAAGAACCAGCCGATGCTGGCGGACTCCAGCACGAAGCCTTTGGCGAAGCGCTGGTGCGAGGGTGTGTCCTGGAACGCCGCGCAGCCCGGATAGAACAACAGTTG
>CAJYRH010000338.1 GCA_913776795.1 uncultured Pseudorhodoferax sp.
GGACTCCAGCTCCTTCAGCGCAGCCGCGGCCCAGGCGGCCTCGGTGCGTTCGATCTCTCGGAGGTCGATCGCCATCGCGCCGTCGAAATAGCTTTGCGGGTAGGGTGGCACCACCTTCACGGCGACCACGGACGCGCCGAGCCTGGCGGCAAGCTCGATGGCACTGTCGACGGCCTTGTGCGACAGCTCCGAACCGTCGGTGGCGACCAGGATGCGTTGGTACATGAGGTTTCTCCTTTGAGTTGCCGGGTTCAGCATAGGCTGCCGGTGTCCGATCGCATTGATGTACGTCAAGGTGGTGGGGGCAGGCACTGGCTACGCTCGTGCCATGCACACCAGCCCTTCCTGCGCCGAGCCCGCGCCGCACAGGCCGCCGCGCGCGCTGGACTGGATCGACGACCCCGACGAGTGGGCCGCGTTCAGCCGCCCGTCAGCCGGACATGGCCACGGCGCCTGGGAATCGAGCGTGGCCATCGAGGGCATGGCGTGCGCGGCCTGCGCATTGACGATCGAAGAAGTGCTGCGCGCCGTCCCCGGCGTGCTGTCGGCCGAGGTCGGCGCGGCCAGCCGGCGTGCACGCGTGGTCTGGCGTGCGGGACAGGTGCTGCCCTCGCAGTGGCTCGCGGCGGTGCGCAGTGCGGGTTACCGCGCCCTGCCGATGGCGGACCTGGCGCTGCGCGCCGAACGCCGCCGCGAGGCGCGGCTGGTGCTGTGGCGCTGGCTCGTGGCCGGGCTGTGCATGATGCAGGTCATGATGTACGCGTGGCCCGCGTACACGGCCGCGCCCGGCGACATCTCGGGCGATGCGCAGGCCTTGCTGCGCTGGGCCTCCTGGGTGCTGAGCCTGCCCGTCATGCTGTTCTCGTGCGGCCCGTTCTTCCGCGCGGCGCTGCGCGACCTGCGCCGGCACCGCGTCGGCATGGACACGCCCGTCACGCTGGGCATCGGGATCACGTTTGCCATCAGCAGCTGGGGCACCTTCGCGCCGGACGGCATCTTCGGCGCCGAGGTCTACTTCGACTCGCTGACCATGTTCGTGTTCTTCCTGCTCGGCAGCCGCTGGTTGCAGGAGCGCCTGCGCGACCGCACCGGCGGCGCCCTGGATCTGCTGCTGCAGCGCCTGCCGGAGGGCGTGGAGCGCGAGCGCGCCGACGGCCGGCGCGAGCAGGTGGCGGCACACCGTGTGGCCGTGGGCGATGTGCTGCATGTGCGGCCCGGCGAGGCCTTCGTGGCCGATGCACTGGTGCTGGAGGGCGAGACCCTGGTCGACCAAGCCCTGCTGTCCGGCGAGTCGCGGCCCGTGGCCCGCGGCCCGGGCGCGCCCGTGCTGGCCTGGAGCCACAACCTCGCGGTGGCGGTGCGCGTGCGCGTGACGGCCATCGGCGCCGACACGCGCTTCGCCGAGATTGCCGCGCTGATGGACGAGGCCGCTCGCGCGCGCCCGCGCCTGGCGCAGCTGGCCGACCGCATCGCCCGGCCCTTTCTGCTGCTCGTGTTGCTGGCGGCGGCGGGCGCGGGGTTGTTCTGGTGGCGGCACGACCCCGGCCATGCGCTCATGGTGGCGGTGGCCGTGCTGATCGTGACCTGCCCCTGCGCACTTTCTCTGGCCACGCCGGTTGCGATGCTGGCGGCGGCCGGAACCCTTGCGCGCCACGGCGTGCTGGTGCGCCGCCTGCAGGCGCTGGAGGTGCTGGCCGGGGTGGATACCGTGGTCTTCGACAAGACCGGCACGCTGACGCACGACGCCCTTGCGCTAAGCGCAGTGCACACGCGCACCGGCATCGACCGTGACCAGGCGCTGGCCATGGCGGCCGCGCTCGCATCGCGCTCGCTGCACCCGGCCGCGCGTGCCATCGCTGCAGCCGGCCACGATGGCGCAGGCGGATCGCAGTGGCAGGTCACGGACCTGGCGGAGGAGTCCGGGCGGGGCCTGCGCGGACACCTGGCGTGCAACGGCGCGCCCTGGCCCGGCCCGCTGCGGCTGGGTTCGGCTGCGCATTGCGGCCTGGCCGCGCCGGACGGCGCCGGCACCACGGTCTGGCTGGCCGACGGCCAGGGCATGCTGGCCGCGTTCGCGCTGCAGGAACAGCTGCGTGCCGATGCTGCCGCCACCGTGCGGCGGCTCGGGCAGATGGGCGTGGCGGTGCAACTGCTGTCGGGCGATGCCGACGCGGCGGTCGCGCGCGTGGCGGCACAGCTGGGCATTGGCGAGGCCCGCGGCGGCTGCTCGCCCCGGGACAAGCTGCAGGCGTTGCGCAGCCTGCAGCGGCGGGGCCGGCGCAGCGCCATGGTCGGCGACGGTCTGAACGACGGCCCGGTGCTGGCCGGCGCCGACGTGTCGTTCGCGTTCGGCCGATCCGTCCCACTCGCCCAGGCACAAGCCGATTTCGTGGTACCGGGCGGCGCGCTGATGCAGGTGGCCGACACCCTGGCACTGGCGCGCAGGACCATGGCCGTGGTGCGACAGAACCTGGCCTGGGCCGCGGGCTACAACGCCGTCAGCGTGCCGTTGGCGGTGGTCGGCTGGATGCCGGCCTGGCTGGCCGGACTGGGCATGGCCGCCAGCGCGCTGCTGGTGGTGCTCAACGCGCTGCGCCTGTCGGCCCCGCCATCGGCCCCGCAGCCGTTCCCGCTCGCGTCCGACGCGGCGACGCCGGCCGTTGCGCGGCTGGCCTCCGAAAGCCCGTGATGGACATCCTGTTCCTGCTCATCCCGCTGTCGGTGGTGCTGGTGTTCTGCATCCTGGGCGGCCTGTGGTGGGCCATCGAGCGCGGCCAGTTCGAAGACATCGAGGCCGAGGCCGAGCGGATCCTGCGGGACTGAGCCACCGGAGCAGGCACGCGGCCTTTCGCACCGCGCCGAGCTGCCGCCCGGGCAGCACACCGTGCGCGGGCGCACGCCGCGCCACCCTGCTTGACCTGCATCAAAGCGCGGGCGCTGCCCCGGTCCGACACTGCCTGGCAGTGCTGATACAGCGTTCAACAGAGGCAGCGATGGATCAATCGACGAGCCCGGCCGCGGTCTACAACGACGCCGTCGTGCGCCAGTTTTCCGTGATGGCCGTGGTCTGGGGGGTGGTGGGCATGCTGGTCGGCGTCGTCATCGCCGCGCAGCTGACCTGGCCCGAACTGAACCTGGGCATCCCATGGCTCAGCTACGGCCGGCTGCGGCCGCTGCACACCAACGCGGTGATCTTCGCGTTCGGCGGCTGTGCGCTGTTCGGCACGGCCTACTACGTGGTGCAGCGCACCTGCCAGGTCCGGCTGTTCGGCGGCTGGCTGGCGTCTTTCACGTTCTGGGGCTGGCAGGCCGTGATCGTGGCCGCGGCCATCACGCTGCCGCTGGGCTACACCACGGGCAAGGAATACGCCGAGCT
>CAJYRH010000339.1 GCA_913776795.1 uncultured Pseudorhodoferax sp.
AGCTGATGGCGAAGATGCGCCGCATCGAAGCCCGGCACCAGGATCCGCATGCTGCTTCCTGACACCAACCTGCTGCTCTACGCCGTGCACGCGGACAGCCTGCACCACGCGCGCGCGCGCCAGGCACTGGAAGCGATGCTGGACGATGCGCGCGGGCTGGCGCTGGCCTGGGTGGTGCTGATCGGCTTCGTGCGCCTGTCGACCAAGCGCGGCATCCTGCCGTCACCGCTGGGCATCGCCGATGCCCTGAGCGTGGTGGACGACTGGCTGGCCCATCCGCGCGCGCGCGTGCTGGAACCCGGTGTGCGGCATGCCGGCATCTTCGGGCGGCTGCTGCTGTCGGCCGGAACCGCCGGCAACCTGACGACCGACGCCCACATCGCCGCGCTGGCCATCGAACACCAGGCCGAGGTGCTGACTTTCGACCGAGACTTCGCCCGCTTCACCGGCGTGCGCTACCAATTGCTGAGCTGATCCACCAGAACCATGACAAGTACCTCCACCCCCATGTCGGTCGCCGACATCCGCAAGTCCTTCCTGGACTTCTTCGCCTCCAAGGGCCACACCGTCGTGGCGTCCAGCCCGCTGGTGCCGGGCAACGACCCCACGCTGATGTTCACCAACTCCGGCATGGTGCAGTTCAAGGACGTGTTCCTGGGCACGGACAAGCGCAACTACGTGCGCGCGGCGTCCGTGCAGGCCTGCCTGCGCGCGGGCGGCAAGCACAACGACCTGGAGAATGTGGGCTACACGGCGCGCCACCACACCTTCTTCGAGATGCTGGGCAACTGGAGCTTCGGCGACTACTTCAAGCGCGAGTCGCTCAAGTGGGGCTGGGAACTGCTGACCCAGGTCTACAAGCTGCCGCCCGAAAAGCTGCTGGCCACCGTCTACATCGACGACGACGAGGCCTACGACATCTGGCACAAGGAGATCGGCCTGCCGGCCGACCGCATCGTGCGCATCGGCGACAACAAGGGCGGCAAGTACAAGAGCGACAACTTCTGGATGATGGCCGACACCGGCCCCTGCGGCCCCTGCAGCGAGATCTTCTACGACCACGGCCCGCACATCCCCGGCGGCCCCCCGGGCAGCCCGGACGAAGACGGCGACCGCTTCATCGAGATCTGGAACCACGTGTTCATGCAGTTCGACATGCAGGAGGACGGCAGCCTCGTGAAGCTGCCCGCGCCCTGCGTGGACACCGGCATGGGTCTGGAGCGCCTGGCGGCCATCCTGCAGCAGGTGCACAGCAACTACGAGATCGACATCTTCGACCGGCTGATCCAGGCCGCGGCGCGGGCCACCGGCACGACCGACCTCGCCAACCCCTCGCTCAAGGTCATCGCCGACCACGTGCGCGCCACGTCCTTCCTGGTCAGCGACGGCGTGATCCCGAGCAACGAGGGGCGCGGCTACGTGCAGCGCCGCATCATCCGCCGTGCCATCCGCCACGGCTACAAGCTCGGCAAGAAGACACCGTTCTTCCACAAGCTGGTGCCCGAACTCGTGGCGCTGATGGGCGATGCGTACCCGAACCTGAAGGCCTCGGAGCAGCGCATCGTCGAGGTCCTGAAGGCCGAGGAAGAGCGCTTCTTCGAGACGCTGGAAAATGGCATGGAGATCCTGGACGCCGCCCTGGCCGGTGGCGCCAAGGTGTTGCCGGGCGAGGTGGCGTTCAAGCTGCACGATACCTTCGGCTTTCCGCTGGACCTCTCGAACGACGTGGCGCGCGAGCGCGGCGTGACGGTGGACGAGGCCGGCTTCGCCGCCGCCATGGACAAGCAGAAGGCCGCGGGCCGCGCCGCCGGCAAGTTCAAGATGGACCGTGCGCTGGAGTACGCCGGCGCCGGCAACGTCTTCACGGGCTATGAGCATCTCGAAGAAGCGGCCAAGGTCGTGGCGCTGTACCACGAGGGCAGCTCCGTGCAGCAGCTGACCGAAGGGCAGAGCGGCATCGTGGTGCTGGACACCACGCCCTTTTACTCCGAGAGCGGCGGCCAGGTGGGCGATAGCGGCATCCTCGCGGCCGAGGGCGTGCAGTTCGGCGTGGAGGACACGCAGAAGATCAAGGCCGACGTGTTCGGCCACCATGGCGTGCTGACGCAGGGCACGCTCCAGGTCGGCGACACCGTCAAGGCCCAGGTCAATGTGGTGCGCCGCCAGGCCACCATGCGCAACCACAGCGTGACGCACCTCATGCACAAGGCGCTGCGCGAAGTCCTCGGCGACCACGTGCAGCAGAAGGGCTCGCTGGTCGACGCCGACAAGACGCGCTTCGACTTCACGCACAACGCGCCGATCGGCGACGCCCAGATCACCGAGATCGAGAAGCGCGTGAACGCCGAGATCCTGGCCAACCGCGAGACCCTGGCCCGCGTGATGGACATCGAAGCCGCCAAGGCCACGGGCGCGATGATGCTGTTCGGCGAGAAGTACGGCGACAGCGTGCGCGTGCTGGACATTGGCACCAGCCGCGAGCTGTGCGGCGGCACGCACGTGGGCCGCACGGGCGACATCGGCCTGTTCAAGATCGTCTCCGAGAGCGGCGTGGCAGCCGGCATCCGCCGCGTCGAGGCCATCACGGGCGAGAACGCGCTGGCCTACCTGCAGCAGCTCGAATCCAGCGTGCACCAGGCCGCCGCCAGCCTCAAGGTGCCCGTGCCTGAACTGCAGACCCGCATCGCGCAGACGCTGGAGCAGATCCGCATGCTCGACAAGGAAGTCGCCGCGCTCAAGGGCAAGCTGGCCTCGAGCCAGGGCGACGAGCTCCTCGCGAAAGCCATCGACGTCAAGGGCCTCAAGGTGCTGGCCGCGCGCCTGGACGGCGCCGATGTGAAGACCCTGCGCGACACCATGGACAAGCTCAAGGACAAGCTGAAGACCGGCGCCATCGTGCTTGCGGTGGTCGACGGCGCCAAGGTGCAACTGGCCGCCGGCGTGACGGCCGACAGCGTGGGCAAGGTCAAGGCCGGTGAGCTCGTGAACTTCGTTGCCCAGCAGGTTGGCGGCAAGGGCGGCGGCAAGCCGGACCTGGCGATGGCCGGCGGCACCGACGCGACCGGCCTGGCGAAGGCGCTGGCCTCGGTGCAGGGCTGGGTTGCAGAACGGGTGTGAACCCGGCGGTCGCTGCCCGTTTCAGAGGGCAGAGGCGGCCACCGCCTCGATGGCGCTGACCACCGCCTGCGGAGCATCCTGCTGGATCCGGTGGCCGCTGCCCGGCACGCGCGCCAGCGTGGCGCCGCTGCGGCGCAACCAGTCCTGGCGCAGGTCTTCCAGCATGCCGCGCAGGCCATCGCCCATGTAGACGGGCATGTCGGTCGAGGCCAGCAGCACCGTCGGCGCTTTCAGCTGTGGCCGCTCTTCGACCTGTTGCAGGCAATCGGCCTGGGCGTCGAATTCCTGGGCCATGGCGGGACTGAAGACGGTCAGGCGGGCCAGCTGCAGCAACAC
>CAJYRH010000340.1 GCA_913776795.1 uncultured Pseudorhodoferax sp.
GCACGCTGGACCTGATGGCCAGCTACGACGTACCCGGCGCCAAGCGTCAGCGCTGGTTCGTGCAACTGACCAACGTGACGGACCGCCGCTACGCCACCTCGGCCGGCATCACCGGCGGCACGTCCACCTACAACCCGGGTCCGCCACGGCTGGTCACGCTCGGGACCTCCCTCAGCCTCTGAAAGAATGAGCCGTATGAACAATTCCTCCTACCGCTGCGGGGCAGCCCTGTTGCTGGCCCTGCTGGGCACGGCCGCGCAGGCGCACGACGCCTGGATCGAGCCGGCTGCCAGTGGCCTCAGCGTGGTGTTCGGCCACGACGGCAAGCTGGAGACCGCGCTGCCCAGCAAGGTGCTCAAGGCCCAGGCCGTCGATGCGGCGGGCCAGGCGCTGCCGCTCAAGCTGGACGGGCTGAAGGTGGCCGTGGACGGCAAGCCCTCGCTGCTGCTGCTGCACTACGACAACGGCTTCTGGTCGCGCACGCCCGAGGGCACGAAGAGCGGGCCGAAGAACGAGGTGCCCGGCGCCGTCAGCGCCTCGCACGCGCTCAAGTACGGCAAGACCGTGCAGGTCTGGGGTGCCCAGGCCAGCCGCGTGCAGGGCCTGCCCGTGGAGATCGTGCCGCAGACTGCGCAGGCGCCCGCCGCAGGCACGCAGTTGCCCGTGCAGGTACTGTGGGACGGACAGCCGATGGCCGGCGCCACGCTGTCCTGGCACGAAGGCGGCCAGGACAAGGACACCAAGGCCGACACCCAGGGCCGCGCGCTGCTGCCGGTCGCCAAGGGCCGGCAGATGTTCAGCGTGAGCGCGCGCCGGCCCATCGCGGGCGATGCGCGCGCCGACACCTTGTCGGTCTCCAGCGCACTGGTGTTCGACGCGCGTTGAGCATGCCAGCCGCCCTGCGCTCCGCCGTCTGCGCCCTCGCGCTGTGGGCGGCGGCGGGCGCGGCCTGGGCGCACGCGGTGCGGCACGAGGTCGCCGTCGGCGAAGCCGTGGTCGTGCGGCTGCACTACACCGACGGCGAACCCTTTGCGTTCGAGCGCTACGAACTGTTCCGCGGCCAGGGCAACGAGCCCGTGCAGACCGGCCGCACCGACATGCAGGGCCGCCTGGTGCTGCTGCCGGGCGCCGCCAGCGCGGCCGAGGGCTGGCGCCTGCGCGCCTACTCGGCCGACGGCCATGGCATCGAGACCACGCTGGAGTTCGCCGCGCACGACGGCGCGGCGCCCACCGCAGCCAAGGCGGCCGCGCCCGCCACGCCCGGCTGGGACCGCGTGGTGCTGGGCGTGTGCCTGATCCTCGCCCTGGGCGCGCTGGCCCAGCGCCTGCTGCGCGGAAGGCCGCGCTGATGCACATCCCCGACGGGTTCCTGTCGCCGCAGACCTATCTGCCCGCCTATGCCGTGGCGGCCGTGGCCTGGTGGGCCGCAGGCCGCGGCCTGCGCGAGCGGCTGGACGAAGCGCTGGCGCCGCGGCTGGCCGCGCTCACGGCGCTGGTCTACGCCATCGGGCTGGTGATGCTGCCGCTGCCCGGCGGCACCTCGGTGCATGCGGTCGGCGTGGCCCTGCTGGCGCTGTGCTTCGGCGCACGCCTGGCCTTCCTCGCCTACAGCCTGGTGCTGTTGCTGCAGTCGCTGCTGTTCGGTGCCGGCGGCATCACGGCGCTGCCGGTCAATGCGCTGGCCATCGGCGGTGCCGGGGCGCTGGTCACGCTGGCGGTGTTCCGCACGCTGCGCGGCTGGAACGAAACGGCCGCCGTGCTGCTGGCCACCTGGTGCGCCGTCATGGCCTCGGCCGCGCTGGTGGGGCTGGCGCTGGGCCTGCAGCCCTGGATCGCGCACCGGCCCGATGGCACGCCGCTGTACTTCCCGTTCGGCCCCTCCGTGGTGCTGCCTGCGGTGCTGGTGCCGCATGCGCTGCTGGGCGTGGGGGAGGGCGTGCTCACGCTGCTGGTATGGCGCATGGTGCGCGCGCGGCGCTGGCAATGGGCGGCATGACGCCCACACGCTGGCTACTGGCCTACCTGGGTGCCGTCGTCGGCATCAGCCTGGTGCACGACTGGCGGGCGCTGGCGGCCTGCCTGCTGCTGGCGCTGGCGCTGGCCGGGCCCGCGCGCTGGCGGCTGCTGCGCCGCAGCCTGCTGGCCGTGCTGGCCTTCAACCTGGCCGTGAGCGCCGGCCTCGTCGCGCAGTGGGCCTGGCAGGCCCGGCCGGTGGAGGCACTGGCCGAGCCGCTGGCGCGCATGAACCTGCGCGTGCTGCTGCTGGTGCTGCTGGGCTTTTGGTTCGTCGCGCGGGTGAACCTGCTGCAGGCCCTCGCCTTCGCACCCACGCTGCAGTTCGTCGCCACGCTGGCCGCGGGCCAGGCGCAGGTGCTGGTGCGGCTGGTGCGCGAGCACGGCCTGGCGTTCCGCAGCCGCACGGCCGGTGCCGCCGGCCTGCGCGCGCGCAGCCGCCACGGCGCCAGCGTGGCCGGCCACCTGCTGGACAAGGCGGTGGCCAATGCCCAGGCCTCGGCCATGGCCATGCGCGCGCGGGGCGGGCTCGATGATTGAACTGGAGCGCGCGGCCTTCGGCTGGGCCGAGGCCGCGCCAGTCTGGTCCGGCGTCTCGCTGGCCGTGCAACCTGGCGAGAAGCTGGTGCTGCTGGGCGCCAACGGTGGCGGCAAGTCCACGCTGCTGCAGCTGCTCGATGCGCTGGTTTTTCCCAGCAGCGGCCAATACCGCTACGACGGCGAAGCCGTGACGCCTGCGCGCGCGCGGCGCACCGACTGGGCCCGGCGCTTTCGGCGCGAGGTCGGCCTGCTGTTCCAGCATCCGGAGGCCATGCTCTTCAACCCCACCGTGCGCGACGAGATCGGCTACGGCCCGCGCCGGCTGGGCCTGCCCGATGCCGAGCGCCGCATTGGCGACTGGGCGGCGCGGCTGCGCATCGACCACCTGCTCGACCATCCCCCCTTCCAGCTCTCGGGTGGGGAGAAGCAGCGCCTGGCCCTGGCTTGCGTGCTCGTCATGGAGCCCCGGCTGCTGCTGCTGGACGAGCCGCTCGCGCACCTCGACCCGCGCACCGCCGGCTTCCTGCTGGACTGGCTGGCCAGCAGCCCGGCCACGGTGATCACCAGCACGCACCAGCTCGCCAGCGCACCGCGCCTGGGATCGCGCGCGCTGGTGCTGGCCGGTGGCAGCCTGGCGCACGACGGCCCGCTGGCCACGGCGCTGGCCAACGACGCCCTGCTCGCCCGCGCAGACCTGGCCTGAGCACTGCTGCGCCGATGGCGCCTGCGCCGGAGAAGTGCCACGCGGCTGTCATGCGCGGCCAACAGAATCGCGCCGCTCACCAACCCACGAGGACCACCATGACCGAATCCGACGTTTCCGGCGGACGCCGCAGCCTGCTCAAGAGCGGCTCCGCCGCGATCCTGGCCGCCTTCGGCGGCCCCATCGCCGCGCTGGCCGGCCGCAGTGCCGAGGCCGCCCAGTCCCAGTGCGTGCCCGCTGCTGCATCGACGCTGGTGGCCGGCCCCTACGGCGCGCTCACGCCCGTCAACGACCAGGTCACGGGCCTTCCCTTGCTGCAGCTCCCGCCGGGGTTCACCTACAAGTCCTATGGCTGGACCAACGACCTGATGACGGATGGGCTGCCCACGCCGTCCACGCACGATGGCATGGGCGTGGTGCGCTCGCGCAAGGTCGGCCGCAGCACGGAGATCGTGCTGGTGCGCAACCACGAACGCTCCACCAGCACCAACCCGGGCAACATCCTGGGTGCCGGCCGCGCGAACGTGGCCAAGCACGACACAGGCGCCACCAGCGGCGCCTACCAGGTGGGCGGCACTACCAACCTGGTGTTCCGCGACGGCAACTTCGTCGAGAGCTACGCCTCCTTCGGCGGCACGTACCGCAACTGCGCCGGCGGCTCGTCCAACTGGGGTTCGTGGCTGACCAACGAGGAAATCCGCAGCAACGCCGTCAGCAGCGAAGGCAAGAAG
>CAJYRH010000341.1 GCA_913776795.1 uncultured Pseudorhodoferax sp.
GGCTACCTGGAGTTTCAGGTGGAGTCGACGCAAGTGGCGATCTCGCCCGACAAGCAGGACATCGCGATCGTGCTCAACATCAGCGAAGGCGAGCGCTATGTCGTCTCCAGCGTCAGGCTGGAGGGCAACTACCTGGGACGCGACGACGAATTCAAGTCACTGGTCACGATCCGTCCCGGCGAGGCCTACAACGCCGACCGTGTGGCCGAGACAACCAAAGCCTTCCGCGACAACTTCGGCAATTACGGATTCGCGTTCGCCAACGTGGAGGCGCGCCCCGACATCGACCGCAGCAACAACAGCGTGGCGCTGCTCATGACGGCCGAACCCTCGCGTCGCGCCTACGTGCGCCGTGTGAACGTGGTCGGCAACACCCGCACGCGCGACGAAGTCATCCGCCGAGAATTTCGTCAGTTCGAGTCGTCCTGGTACGACGGCAACAAGATCCGTTTGTCGCGTGACCGGGTTGACCGGCTTGGCTATTTCACCGAGGTCAACATGGAGACGTTGGAAGTGCCCGGCGTCCCCGACCAGGTCGACCTGCAGGTCACTGTGGCAGAAAAGCCCACCGGCAGTCTGCAGCTGGGCGCCGGCTTCTCCAGCGCCGAGAAGCTTGCACTGTCTTTCGGCATCAAGCAGGAGAACGCGTTCGGTTCCGGCAACTATTTGGGCCTCGACATCAACACCAGCAAGTTCAACCGCACCATCGTGCTGAATACGGTCGATCCTTACTTCACGACCGATGGTGTGTCGTTGTCCATGGATCTGTTCCATCGCAACTCGCGGCCGTACAACGACCAGGGGGGCAATTACCAGCTCGAGACAACGGGTGCTGGTCTGCGTTTCGGCGTACCGTTCAGCGAGGTCGACACCGTGTACTTCGGTGGCACTGCGGAGCGCACCGTCATCAAGCCCGGAACCAACATTCCCGCCGCCTACCTGTCGTACGGCGACAAGTTCGGTTACACCAGTTACTCGTTCCCGTTGTCTGTCGGCTGGCAGCGCGACAGCCGCGATAGCACCCTGGTCCCAACCACCGGCACCTTGAACAAGGTCAACGCCGAAGTCGGCCTGTTCGGCGACACGCGCTACCTGCGCAGCAGCTACCAGTACCAGCAGTTCATCGCACTGAACAAGCAGTACACGCTGGCCTTCAACGGTGAGCTTGGCTATGGCAAGGGCCTGTCGGGCCGGCCGTTTCCGGTGTTCAAGAACTTCTACTCCGGCGGCCTCGGGTCGGTGCGCGGTTTCGAACAGGGCACGCTGGGTCCGCGTGACGTGACCGGCTCTGTCATCGGCGGCACCAAGAAGGTCACGCTGAACGCAGAGGTCCTGACGCCTTTCCCGGGTGCGGGCAACGACCGGACGCTGCGCATGTACGGTTTCGTCGACGTCGGCAACGTTTATGGTGAAGACGACAAGTTCGAGCTCAGCGAAATGCGCGCATCTGTCGGCGTGGGTGTGAGCTGGATTTCCCCTGTCGGTCCGCTGCGCTTGGCCATCGCCAACCCGGTGCGCAAGTTTGCGGGCGATAGAATCCAAAAACTGCAATTCCAGATAGGTACGTCGTTTTGATGAAGACTTTTTTGCGTCCGTTTGGCGCCGCCCTGGTGCTGGCGCTGGCTGCCCTGGTGGCCCATGCGCAGGCTGAAGAATTCCGGATCGGTTTCGTCAACATCGACCGTCTGCTGCGCGAGGCCAATCCTGCCAAGGTTGGTCAGAGCAAGCTCGAGGCCGAGTTCTCGAAGCGCGAGAAGGATTTGATGGATGCGGGCAACGTGCTCAAGACAGCATCGGAAAAATTCGAGCGCGAGGCGCCCACGCTCGCCGAGAGCCAGCGCACGGCACGCCAGCGCCAGCTGGTGGACCAGGACCGGGACTTCCAGCGCAAACGCCGCGAATTCCAGGAAGACCTGAACCTGCGCAAGAACGAAGAGCTGCAGCAGGTCATCGACAAGGCCAACCGCATCATCAAGCAGGTCGCCGAGACCGAGAAGTACGATGCCGTCTTGCAGGAGGCCGCGTACATCAATCCCAAGCACGACATCACCGACAAAGTCATCAAGGCTTTGAACGCGGCGAATCCCACCAAGTGAGCGGGGCGCTGATCTGACGTGGCTCTCGCACTGGGCGCTATCGTCGACGCATTGGGTGGGGAACTGCTTGGCGAACGTGCCATGCAAATCGAAGGACTGGCGCCGCTGGCCTCTGCGGGTCCCGAGCAGATCAGTTTTTTGAGCAATGCCAGGCTGGTCGTAGAGCTGGCGCCCAGCCGAGCGGCGTGTGTGATCGTGGCGCCGGCCCTGCGCGAGCAAGCCCAGGCGCGCGGCGCCTGCATCGTCACCGACGACCCTTATCTGTATTACGCCCGGTTGACGCAGCTGTGGAAGCGCACACACAGGCCGGCTTTTCCGGTTGGCGTGCATCCCAGCGCTGTGGTCGATCCCGAGGCCGAGGTCGATGCAACCGCCTGGATCGGGCCGCTGTGCGTCGTCGAGCGTGGTGCGCACATCGGCGCGGGAACGGTGCTGACTTCGCGCGTGACCGTGGGCGAGCGCTGCAGCATCGGCGAGCGTTGCACCGTCCAGCCTGGTGCCGTGATCGGTGCCGACGGCTTTGGCTTCGCGCCAAACGCAGGGCTGTGGGAGAAGATCGAACAACTGGGTGCGGTGCGTATCGGCAACGATGTGGACATCGGCGCCAACACCTGCATCGACCGCGGTGCGTTGGGCGACACCATCATCGAAGACGGGGTCAAGCTCGACAACCTGATCCAGATCGCCCACAACGTGCGCATCGGCAGGCATTCGGCGGTCGCGGGGAGCGCCGCGATCGCCGGGAGCACCACGGTCGGCGCGCATTGCACCATCGGCGGCGCAGCCAAGATCACCGGTCACGCCACCATCGCGGACCACGTGCACATTGGTGGGGGCGCCTCGGTGACCGGCAGCATTCGCAAGGCGGGTGCTTACGGTGGGGTCTACCCGCTGGACGAATTCGGGAAATGGGAGAAGTCCGCCGCCACGCTGCGCCAGTTGCCGGGGCTGCGTGAACGGCTGCGCACGCTGGAGCGCCGGGTGGCCGCCCGCGACGGAACTGAAGAGAGCAAGACATGATGGACATCCACCAGATTCTCAAAAAATTGCCGCACCGCTACCCCATCCTGCTGGTGGACCGCGTGCTGGCCATCGAGAAGGACGTGCGCATCAAGGCGCTCAAGAACGTCTCGATCAACGAGCCCTACTTCGTCGGCCATTTCCCGAACCGACCGGTGATGCCGGGTGTGCTGATGCTCGAGGCCATGGCGCAGGCTGCTGCATTGCTTTCGTTTGCCAGCAGCGGTCAGGATCTGGACGACAACACGGTCTACTACTTCGCGGGCATCGATGCAGCGCGTTTCAAGCGTCCGGTCGAACCCGGCGACCAGCTCATCCTGGACGTGGAACTGTTGCGACAGAAGGCCGGCATCTACAAGTTCAAGGGCACGGCCAGCGTGGGCGAGACCGTGGCTTGCGAGGCCGAGCTGATGTGCACCATGCGCAAGGTGGTCTGAACGCGGATCGCGGTCCATGGCCCACGTTCATCCCAGCGCCATCGTCGATCCGGCAGCCGAACTGGACGAATCGGTCCGCGTCGGTGCGTTCAGCCTGATCGGTCCGCATGTGCGCATTGGCGCTGGCACCGAGGTCGGCCCGCACTGCGTGATCGACGGCCATACCACCATCGGGCGCGACAACCGGATCTTCCAATTCGTCTCGCTGGGCGCCGTGCCGCAGGACAAGAAGTATGCGGGTGAGCCCACCGAGCTCGTGATCGGCGACCGCAATGTCGTCCGCGAGTTCTGCACCTTCAACCTGGGCACCGTGCAGGACGGCGGTGTCACACGCATCGGCAACGACAACTGGATCATGGCTTACGTCCATATCGCGCACGATTGCCAGATCGGCAATCACGCCACCATGGCCAACAACGCCACGCTGGCAGGCCACGTGCAATTGGGCGATCACGTGACCGTGGGTGGGCTGACCGGCATCCTGCAGCGCATGCGCATCGGGGATCACGCGATGATCGGCTTCGCGAGCCATGTGAACAAGGACGTGCCGCCTTTTCTCGTGGTCGATGGCAATCCGCTCCAGGTGCGCGGCGTGAACCTGGTCGGCCTGCGCCGACGCGACTTCTCCGCCGAGCGCCAGGCCGCTGTGCGCGAGATGCACAAACTGCTCTACCGTCAGGGCAAGACGTTGGACGAGGCCGTCGTCGGCATCGAAGCGCTGACGGCTGGCCATCCCGAGGCAGCCGGAGACGTGGCGGCCATGCTGGCATTCCTGCGCAGTTCCACCGTCGGCATCGCACGCTGAGCCATGTCCCTGGCGTCGGCGCGGCGTTGCGCGATGGTGGCCGGCGAGGCCTCTGGCGACCTCCTGGCAGGCCTGTTGATGGACGGCATGCACGCGCGCTGGCCAGGGTTGCAGGCGATGGGCATCGGCGGTCAACAGATGCAGGCGCGCGGCTTCGATGCATGGTGGCCCAGCGAGACGCTGGCCGTGCGCGGCTACCTGGAGGTGCTGCCGCACTTGCGCCGGCTGCTGGCAATCCGGCGCGCCCTGGGCGACCGCCTGCTGGGCGAGCGGCCCGACATCTTCATCGGCGTCGATGCGCCAGATTTCAACTTCAGCCTCGAGGCGCGACTCAAAGCCGCCGGTATTCCCACGGTCCACTTCGTGAGCCCCTCCTTCTGGGCCTGGCGCGCGAAGAAGGTCGAGACGCTCAAGCGCAGCGCCGACCATGTACTGTGCATCTTTCCGTTCGAGCCCGAACTGCTCGCCGCGCAAGGCGTGTCGGCCACCTATGTCGGCCACCCGTTGGCCAGCGTGATTCCGCTCGAGCCGGACCGCCTGGCCGCGCGGGAACACCTTGGGCTCGCGTCGGAGGCCTGCGTGGTCGCGGTGTTGCCGGGCAGCCGCGGCTCGGAGATCCAGCAGATGGGCGCGCGCTTCTTCGCAGCAGCGCGCGCGCTGCTGCGCAGCCGGCCAGCACTGCAGTTCGTGGTGCCGGCCGTGTCCTCGCAGGAGGCCGAGCTCCGCCGCTTGGCCGATGCTGCCGGCCTGGGCGCACGCCTGCAGGTGGTGCGTGGCCAGTCGCACGCCGTGTTGGCAGCCTGTGACGTGGCCCTGGTGGCCAGCGGAACGGCCACGCTGGAAGCAGCGCTGTACAAGCGGCCCATGGTCATCGCGTACCACATGAACCGGCTCTCGTACTGGCTCATGCGCGGACGCAACCTGCTGCCCTGGATCGGCCTGCCCAACATCCTGTGCCAGGGCACCGTAGTACCC
>CAJYRH010000342.1 GCA_913776795.1 uncultured Pseudorhodoferax sp.
GCGACCCAGGTCGCGATTCCGGCCCTGCTGGCCTCCAGCGCCATCCACCAGCACCTGGTGCGCGAGGGCCTGCGCACCACGGCCGGCCTGGTCGTGGAGACCGGCAGCGCGCGTGAAGTGCACCACTTCGGCGTGCTGGCCGGCTACGGCGCCGAAGCCATCCACCCCTACCTGGCGATGGAAACGCTGGCGGCCATGCACGCCGACCTGCCGGGCGCGCTGTCGGCCGAGAAGGCGATCTACAACTACGTCAAGGCCATCGGCAAGGGCCTGTCGAAGATCATGTCCAAGATGGGCGTGTCGACCTACATGAGCTACTGCGGCGCGCAGCTGTTCGAGGTCATCGGCCTGAACAGCAGCACGGTGGACAAGTATTTCACCGGCACGGCCAGTCGCGTGGAAGGCATCGGCGTCTTCGAGATCGCCGAGGAGGCGCTGCGCATGCACGCCGCCGCCTTCGGTGACGACCCGGTGCTGGCGACCATGCTGGATGCCGGTGGCGAATACGCCTGGCGCACGCGTGGCGAGGAGCACATGTGGTCGCCCGACGCGATTGCCAAGCTGCAGCACAGCACGCGTGCCAACAACTGGAACACATACAAGGAATACGCCCAGATCATCAACGACCAGAGCCGTCGCCACATGACGCTGCGCGGCCTGTTCGAGTTCAAGATCGATCCGTCCAAGGCGATTCCCGTGGACGAGGTGGAAGCCGCCTCCGAAATCGTGAAGCGCTTCGCCACGGGTGCCATGTCGCTCGGCTCCATCTCCACCGAGGCCCATGCCACGCTGGCCGTGGCCATGAACCGCATCGGCGGCAAGAGCAACACAGGCGAGGGCGGCGAAGACCCGGCGCGTTACCGCAACGAGCTCAAGGGCATCCCGATCCAGCAGGGCGACACGCTCAAGAGCATCATCGGCGACAAGGAAGTCGAGGTCGATCTGCCGCTCAAGGACGGCGACTCGCTGCGTTCGCGCATCAAGCAGGTGGCCTCGGGCCGCTTTGGCGTGACGGCGGAGTACCTGTCGTCCTCCGACCAGATCCAGATCAAGATGGCCCAGGGTGCCAAGCCCGGCGAAGGCGGCCAGCTGCCCGGCGGCAAGGTCACCGAATACATCGGCAAGCAGCGCTACGCCGTGCCCGGCGTGGGCCTGATCTCGCCGCCGCCGCACCACGACATCTATTCGATCGAGGACCTGGCCCAGCTGATCCATGATTTGAAGAACGTGGCGCCGCACGCCTCCATCAGCACCAAGCTGGTGTCCGAGGTGGGCGTGGGCACCATCGCCGCGGGCGTGACCAAGTGCAAGAGCGACCACCTGGTGATCGCCGGCCACGACGGCGGCACGGGCGCCTCGCCCTGGTCTTCCATCAAGCATGCCGGCAGCCCCTGGGAAATCGGCCTGGCCGAGACCCAGCAGACGCTGGTGCTGAACCGCCTGCGCGGCCGTGTGCGCGTACAGGCCGACGGCCAGATGAAGACCGGCCGCGACGTCGCCATCGGCGCGCTGCTGGGCGCGGATGAATTCGGCTTCGCCACCGCGCCGCTGGTGGTCGAGGGCTGCATCATGATGCGCAAGTGCCACCTGAACACCTGCCCGGTGGGCGTGGCCACGCAGGACCCGGTGCTGCGCAAGAAGTTCTCGGGCAAGCCCGAGCACGTGGTGAACTACTTCTTCTTCGTCGCCGAGGAAGTGCGCCAGATCATGGCGCAGCTGGGCATCCGCACCTTCGACGAGCTGATCGGCCGCGCCGACCTGCTGGACATGAAGAAGGGCATCGCGCACTGGAAGGCGCGGGGCCTGGACTTCTCGCGCCTGTTCGCCCAGCCGGAGGTGCCGGCCGACGTGGCGCGCTACCACGTCGAGAACCAGGAACATGGCCTGGAGCACAACCTGGACACGCGACTGATCGAGAAGGCCAAGGACGCCATCGAGAAGGGCGAGAAGGTGCGCTTCATCGAGGTCGCCCGCAACGTGAACCGCACCGTGGGTGCCAAGCTCTCGGGCGCCGTCACGCGCGTGCACCCCGAGGGCCTGCCGGACGACACCATCCACATCCAGTTCGAGGGCACGGGCGGCCAGTCCTTCGGCGCCTTCCTGGCCAAGGGCATCACGCTGTACCTGATTGGCGAGGCCAACGACTACACGGGCAAGGGCCTGTCGGGCGGCCGCGTGGTGGTGCGCCCCAGCCTGGACTTCCGCGGAGAGGCCGTGCGCAACATCATCGTGGGCAACACCGTGATGTACGGCGCAACCACGGGCGAGGCCTATTTCTGCGGCGTGGCCGGCGAGCGCTTCGCCGTGCGCCTGTCGGGCGCCACGGCGGTCGTGGAAGGCACGGGCGACCATGGCTGCGAGTACATGACGGGCGGCACCGTCGCGGTGCTGGGCAAGACCGGCCGCAACTTCGCCGCCGGCATGAGCGGCGGCGTGGCCTACGTGTTCGACGAGGACGGCCAGTTCGCCAGCCGCTGCAACCAATCCATGGTCACGCTGGAGAAGGTGCTGACCACGGCCGAGCAGACCGCCACCATCAAGCGCGGCCACTGGCACGCCGGTGCGACCGACGAGGCCATCCTGCGCAAGCTGCTGGAGGACCACCACCGCTGGACCGGCAGCAAGCGCGCGCGCGATCTGCTGGACGACTGGGCGACCGCGCGGGGCAAGTTCGTGAAGGTGTTCCCGAACGAGTACAAGCGCGCGCTCGGCGAGATCCACGACCGCAAGGTCGAACTCGCCAGCAGCGGCAACAACGCCCACGTCGGCCTGGAACCGCATGCCGTGCGCCAGCCGGCCAAGGTCTGAACGCAGCCAGAACAACGAGGTAGAACACGATGGGAAAGATCACCGGCTTCATGGAGCACGAGCGCATCGAGGAGGGCTACAAGCCCGTCGACGAGCGCCTGAAGCACTACAAAGAATTCGTGGTGGCGCTGACGCCCGAGCAGGCCAAGGTCCAGGGCGCGCGCTGCATGGACTGCGGCACGCCGTTCTGCAACAACGGCTGCCCGGTCAACAACATCATTCCGGACTTCAACGACCTGGTGTACCGCCAGGACTGGCAGAACGCGTTCGCAGTGCTGGACTCGACCAACAACTTCCCCGAGTTCACGGGCCGCATCTGCCCGGCGCCCTGCGAGGCCGCCTGCGTGCTGAACGTGAACGACGACGCCATCGGCATCAAGTCGATCGAGCACGCCATCATCGACAAGGCCTGGGAAGAGGGTTGGGTCAAGCCGCGCCCGGCCCAGCACAAGACCGGCAAGAAGGTCGCCGTGGTCGGCTCCGGCCCGGCGGGCCTGGCCGCGGCCCAGCAGCTGGCGCGCGCCGGCCACGACGTCACGCTGTTCGAGAAGAACGACCGTGTCGGCGGCCTGCTGCGTTACGGCATTCCCGACTTCAAGATGGAAAAATCGCACATCGACCGCCGCGCCGAGCAGCTGCAGGCCGAAGGCGTGACGATCAAGACCAGCACGGTCGTGGGCAACTGGCCCAAGGACTCCAAGGTCACGAACTGGGCCAAGAACACGGTTTCGTCCGAGCAGCTGAGCAAGGACTTCGACGCCATCCTGTTGACCGGCGGCTCCGAGCAGTCGCGTGACCTGCCCGTGCCTGGCCGCGACCTGGACGGCATCCATTTCGCGATGGAATTCCTGCCCCAGCAGAACAAGGTCAACGCGGGCGACAAGCTCAAGGGCCAGCTGCGCGCCGACGGCAAGAACGTTATCGTGATCGGCGGCGGCGACACCGGCAGCGACTGCGTGGGCACCAGCAACCGCCATGGTGCCGCCAGCGTGACGCAGTTCGAGGTGATGCCCCAACCGCCCGAGGAAGAGAACCGCCCGCTGACCTGGCCCTACTGGCCGATCAAGCTGCGCACCAGCTCCAGCCACGAAGAGGGCTGCGAGCGCGAGTTCGCGATCTCCACCAAGGAATTCATCGGCGAGAAGGGCAAGGTCACGGGCCTGAAGACCGTGCGCGTGGAGTTCAAGGACGGCAAGCTCGTGGAGATCCCGGGCACCGAGGTGGTCATGAAGGCCGACCTGGTCCTGCTGGCCATGGGCTTCGTGAACCCGGTGGCCTCGGTGCTGGAATCCTTCGGCGTGGACAAGGACGGCCGCGGCACCGCCAAGGCCACGACCGAGTTCGACGGCGGCTACGCCACCAATGTGCCCAAGGTCTTCGCAGCCGGCGACATGCGCCGCGGCCAGAGTCTGGTGGTCTGGGCGATCCGCGAGGGGCGCCAGGCCGCGCGCGCGGTCGATGAGTTCCTCATGGGCTTCTCGGACCTGCCGCGCTGATGGAAATTGGGGCAATTGCCGCGTATACGATCGCTTGCGCGGCATCCCTTATCATCGTCCAAGGCCGGAGC
>CAJYRH010000343.1 GCA_913776795.1 uncultured Pseudorhodoferax sp.
CGTTGACGCCCAGGCCGATGGCGCCGACCAGCCCCTCGCGCTGCAGCGCGCGCAGCGTGGGCAGGGTTTCGCCCAGCACCTGGGCCAGCACCTGCGGGTAGGCATCGCCGTGCGTGACGGTGTCGCAGTCGTGCACGTAGGCCACGTCCAGCCGCGCCAGTCCCAGGCGCTGCAGGCTGTCCTCCACACTGCGGCGCGTGCCGGCGGCCGAATAGTCCCAGCGCTGCGTGAACGGCAGCACGTCCACATAGCCGTTCTGGTTGCGCGCGGCCTGGGCATCCGGGCGCAGCAGGCGGCCGACCTTGCTGGACAGCACGAAGCGCTCGCGCGGCCGCGCGCGCAGCGCCTGGCCGAAGCGATGCTCCGACAGCCCGTTGCCGTAGTGCGGCGCGGTGTCGAAGCTGCGGCAGCCATCCGCCAGCGCCGCGCCCAGCACGGCCTGGGCCTCGGCCTGTGGCACGGCCCGGAACAGGTTGCCCAGCGGCGCGCCGCCCAGGCCCAGCCGCAGGCCGTCGGCACACGCGGGAAAGCGCGCTGGCGGCGCTGTCGTATTCGGCAAGGTCTCGTCTCCCAGGAAAAATGTCGCAGACACTATGACTAACATGTCAGTCCGTCAACAGGGCATCCGCGGATGGGAGCAAGCCCGCGGGCTGGGCACCATCCGCGGCCCATGCTCAAGAACCTCTCGCCCCTGCTCTCGCCCGACCTGCTGCACGCGCTCGCGTCGATGGGCCATGGCGACGAGATCGTGCTGGCCGACGCCTTCTTTCCCGCGGCCACGCACGCGCAGCGGCTGATCCGCCTGCCCGGCGTGTCGGCCGACGCCGTGCTCGACGCCGTGCTCTCGGTGCTGCCGCTGGACGATTTCGTGCCGCAGCCGGCCTGCACCATGCAGGTGGTGGGCCATGCCGACGAGGTGCCGCCGGCCGTCGCGCAGTTCACCGAGGTGCTGGCCCGGCATGGCGAGGCCGCCCCCGGCGCGGTGGAGCGCTACGCCTTCTACGAGCGCGCGGCCAAGGCCTTCGCCATCGTGGCCACGGGCGACACGCGCACTTACGCCAACATCCTTCTGAAGAAGGGCGTGTTGAAGTGAAGCCCCCCCAGTCTGCGCGCTGCGCGCTCCGCCACCCCTCTCGAGCGGGCTCCGCCAGCGGTCTGGCGGAGCCAGTCCCGCGGCGTCTGTCGGCATGGCCTGCTCCGCGGCCATTGGGGCAGCGGCGTGCGCGTCGGGCCTGCGATCTGTGTCTGGCGTGCCGCGCCATGGGCCGTTGAGATGAGCAAGCCGCGCCGGCTGGCCGTGGTCGCCCCCGAGCCGACCAGCCAGCGCGCGCGCGCCTACCAGGGCTTCACGCAGCAGGTGCTGGCCGGCAGCATCAAGCCCGGGCAGTTCGTCTCGCAGCGCGAACTCATGACGCTGCTGGACATGCCGCTGGGCGCGGTGCGCGAGATGATCCCGCGCCTGGAAGCCGCCGGCCTGGTCAAGACCGTGCCGCAGCGTGGCCTGCAGATCGCGCACGTGGACCTGAAGCTGGTGCGCAACGCCTTCCAGCTGCGTGCCATGGTCGAACGTGAGGCCGTGCGGCATTTCGTGGCCGTGGTGTCCGATGCGGAACTGGCGGCCATCGCCGCCGCCCACGAGGCCGTGCTGGCCCGCGCCCGCGCCGGCCGGGCCGACAGCGCTTTGCTGGACGACGCACAGGCCGTGGACTGGGGCCTGCACGACCGCATGGTCGACGCGCTGGGCAACGAGATCCTGTCCGAGATCTACCGCGTCAACAGCCTGCGCATCCGGCTGATCCGGCTGGAGCAGGCGGTGCTCACGCCCGCCGGCCTGGTGCCGGCGATGCAGGAGCACCTGCAGTTCATCGCGGCGCTGCAGCGCCGCGATCCCGACACCGCCTGGCAGCTGCTGGAAGCCCACCTGGACAGCGCCCGCGCCCGTGCGCTGGCCGGCCCGGGGGCTGCAGCGCTTCCGGCCTTCGAGAGGAGACAGTCCTGATGGAGCACGCCATCCGCGGCCTGTGGCCGGCCCTGGCCACGGCCTTCACGGCGGACGGCGCCGTCGACACCGGCCGCACGCTGGCGCAGGCACGCCGCATGCTGGATGCCGGCAGCGACGGCATCACCCTGTTCGGCACCACGGGCGAGGGCCCGGCCCTGACCGTGGCGGAGCGCCAGGCGCTGCTGGAGGCCGCGCTGGCCGACGGCGTGCGGCCGGAGCAGCTGATCGTGTGCACCACGGCCTGTGCAATGGGCGACACCGTGGCGCTGGGCCGCCATGCCATCGCGCGCGGCTGCACGCGCCAGCTGTACATGCCGGCCTTCTACTTCAACCACCCGCGCAACGCGGGCGTGGTCGCTGCGGTGCACCAGATGGTGCGCGGCATCGGCAGCGACGCATTGCGCGTGCTGCTCTACCAGTTCCCCACGCTCAGCAACGTGGGCTTCAGCCACGCCGCCATCGCCGCGCTGGCCGATGCCCACCCGGGGGTGGTGGTGGGCATCAAGGACAGCACGGGCGACCGCGCGCACGCGCTCGGCATGGTCCAGGCCTTCCCGCGGCTTGGCGTGCTCGTGGGTGCCGAGCTGGACGTGGCGCCCGTGATGCTGCAAGGCGGCGCCGGCTCGGTCAACGGCCTGGCCAACCTGGCGCCGCACCTCATGCGCCGCGTGGTGACGCGCCCGGGCGGCGTCTCGCCCACCGACCGGGCCCTCATGCAAGGCCTGCTGGACCTGCTCGGCGTGCGCCCCAACATGCCTTTCGTCAGCGCCTACAAGACCGCGCTGGCCGAGCAAACGGGCGACGACGGCTGGCTGCACGTGCGCGCCCCGCTCTCGCCACTGGAACCCGAAGAGGCACGGGCCGTGCGCACCGCCTACCGCGCGCTGGGCCAGGATTTCGCCACCCTGTAGACACACCAACGGAGACACGCCATGACCCATCCCGCCTTCAAGCGCCGCGCACTGTTGCAGGCCGCGGCCGGCGCCACCGCCATCGGCAGCCTGCCCCCCGCCTTCGCCCAGGGCAACTTCGACTGGAAGCGCCACGCCGGCACCAGCATCGAGGTGCACCTGATCAAGAGCCCGCGCGGCGAGCTGCTGCAGCGCCACCAGAAGGAGTTCGAGGACCTCACGGGCATCAAGGTCGGCGCCGAGCAGATGCCCGAGCAGCAGTCGCGCCAGAAGACCGTGATCGAGTTCAACTCGGGCCGCACCAGCTTCGACGTGGTGCACCTGTCCTACCACGTGCAGAAGCGCCAGTTCGCCAAGGGCAGGTGGATGGAAGACCTGCGCCCGCTGTTCGCCAGTGCCGCGCCGCCGGACTTCGACCAGAAGGACTTCTCCGCCGGCGGCATGTTCTACGCCACGCAGAGCGACGGCCGCATCGACAGCCTGCCGTTGAACCTGGACCCCTGGATCCTGTACTACAACAAGGACCTGTTCGCGGCCAAGGGCGTGGCGTACCCCAAGACCTACGCCGAGATCCTGGAAGCCGCGAAGAAGCTGCACGACCCGGCCAACGGCATCGCCGGCTTCGTCGGCCGGGGCCTGAAGAACGCCAACGTGCCGCTGTGGACCGGCTTCTTCCTGGGCTGGGGCGGCCAGTTCTTCGATGCCAACGGCAAGCTCGCGACCGAGGCGCCCGAGGCCGTCGCCTCGGCCACGCTGTACCGCGACCTGCTCAAGACCACGGGCCCGGCCGGCATCGCGGGCTACAACTGGAACGAGTCGCAGAGCCTGTTCCTGCAGGGCAAGGCCGCCATGTGGATCGACGGCTCGGGCTTCGCGCCGCCGCTGGAGGACCCGACCAAGTCCAAGGTGGTCGGCAAGGTCGGCTACGGCGTGATGCCGCCGGGCCCCAAGGCCCATGTCTCGGCCACCTTCGGCGACGGCATCGGCGTGTCCTCGTTCTCCAGGAAGAAGGAGGCGGCCTTCCTGTACATCGTCTGGGCCACCAACAAGGCCATGCAGGCGCGCATGCTGGCCACCGGCTCGGGTGCGCCGGTGCGTCTGTCGGCCTACGGCGACAAGGACGCCATCGCCAACCTCAAGGTGCCGGCCGCCTGGCTCACGGCCGTGGCCGAGTCGCTGCGCATCGCCAAGCCCGGCCTGCCCATCATCGAGCCCGTGACGGAGTTCCGCGACGTCTACGGCATCGCGCTCAACAACATGCTGACCGGCGCCGACGTGGCGGCCGAACTCAAGAAGGCCACGGCCGAGTTCGCGCCCGTGCTGGCCAGGTCGGAGAGCTGATGCGCAGGCGCGTCTCGCCGTTCCTGTGGTTCGTGCTGCCGGCCGTGCTGGTGGTGCTGGCGGTGATCGTGTTTCCCTGGATGTTCACGCTGTGGATGAGCCTGTTCGACTGGAAGATCGGCTCCAAGGCGCAGTTCGTGGGCCTGGCGAACTACGCGGAGCTGGCGACCAACACGCGCTTTCTGACCTCCATCCTGCACACGCTGGTGTTCACGGCGCTGGCCGTCGTCGCGCCGCTGGTGCTGGGCACGGCGGCGGCACTGGTGTTCCACCAGAAGTTCGCGGGCCGCGGCTTCTGGCGCGGCGCCTTCGTGCTGCCCATGATGGCCACGCCCGTGGCCATCGCGCTGGTCTGGGTCATGATGTTCCACCCGCAGCAGGGCGTGCTGAACTACCTGCTCTCGCTGGTCGGCATCCCGCCCAGTGAATGGGTCTACTCGCCGATGCTGGCGATTCCCTGCCTGGTGCTGGTCGACATCTGGCAGTGGACGCCGCTCGTGATGCTGATCGTGCTGGGCGGCCTGGCCTCGTTGCCGACCGACCCGTTCGAGGCGGCCTACATGGAAGGTGCGACACGGTGGCAGACGCTGCGTTACGTCACGCTGCCGCTCTTGATGCCCTTCATCATGGTGGCCGCCGTGGTGCGGCTGATCGACGCGCTCAAGACCTTCGACACCATCTACGTGATCACGCAGGGCGGGCCCGGCACCTCGTCGGAAACCATCAACCTGTACCTGTACCTGCAGGCGTTTTCGTTCTACCAGATCGGCAAGGCGTCCAGCGTGGTCGTGGTGTTCTTCATCCTCGTGGTGGCCCTGAGCCTGCTGCTGTTCTGGCTGCGCGAGCGGTCCAAATACGATGCGTAAGCTCGCCGACAAGGCGCTGCTGGCGCTGTGCGTGTTCCTCCTGGTCTCGCCGGCCATCGGCTTTTTCCTCTGGATGCTGTCGCTGGCCTTCAAGAACGAGGTCGACAACCTGGCCTACCCGCCGGTGTTCATCCCGAACCCACCGACGCTGGACAACTTCCGCAAGGTGTTCGACAGCGGGCCGTTCTTCCAGTACTTCATCAACAGCGTGGTGGTGTCCGGCCTGGCCACGCTGGTGGCGCTGCTGATCGGCGTGCCCGCCGGCTACGGCATCGCGCGGCTCAAGGCCAAGAAGCTGCTGCTGACCATCCTGATCGCGCGCATGACGCCGGCCATCAGCTTTCTGATCCCGCTGTTCACGCTGTTCCAGGCACTGGGCCTCACGGGCACGCTGGCGCCGGTGGTCATCACGCACCTCGTGATCACGGTGCCCATCATGGTCTACATCGTGGCGGGTTACTTCGAGACGCTGCCGATGGAGCTGGACGAGGCGGGCCTCATGGACGGCTGCTCGCCCTGGCAGCGCTTTCGGCACATCGCGCTGCCTCTGGCGCGCCCCGGCATCACGGTGGCGGCCATCCTGGCCTTCATCTTCTCCTGGAACAACTTCATCTTCGGCGCCGTGCTGGCCGGGCGCGAGACGCGCACGCTGCCGGTGGCCATCTACAACGTGCTGACCTTCGAGCAGATCGCCTGGGGGCCGCTGGCGGCCGCGGCGCTCTTGGTCACGCTGCCGGTGCTGGTGCTCACGCTGGTGATTCAGAAAGAGATCGTTGGCGGCCTCACGGCCGGCAGTGTGAAGTAGAGGCGCCATGCACATCGTCAACGGAGATCTGATGAACCACAATTCCAAAGGCCGCGAAGCAGGCCATGCCAGGGCAGCCGTGGAACTGGCCCGGCCACGCCGCTGGACGCTGCCCCCTTCGCACAGCGCAGCGCGAGCGCGGCGAGGCCGCCTGGGGGGATGGCA
>CAJYRH010000344.1 GCA_913776795.1 uncultured Pseudorhodoferax sp.
GACCGACGGGCTGATCGCCAGCGCGCCGACGTCGCACAGCAGCAGCGTGTAGCCGTCCGGTGTGGACTTGGCGACGAAGTCGGCGCCCAGGTTGCCGTTGGCGCCGGCCTTGTTCTCCACGATGACCGACTGCTTGAGCGCATCGGCCAGCGGCACGCTGATGGCGCGCGCAATGATGTCGGACGACCCACCCGGCGGATACGGCACGATGATGCGGATGGGCTTGCTCGGCCAGGCGTCCCTGCTTTGGGTCCAGCCGGGCAGGGCCACGCTGGCGGCGGCGGCGGCCAGCAATTCGCGGCGCTTCAGTTGCATGGGGTCTCCACGGGAAGGTCGTTTGCGATGAAGTCAGTCATCGTACAACTAAAGACGAGTGCCTGCCAGGCTTTTTTGCAACAGTTCAGCCGGGGGCGCCCGTTGCGCGTTGCGCAGCTTCCTGCGCAAGGCGCAGCCGCTCGCGGCTGTTGGTCAGGTGGACACGCATCGCCGCGCGCGCCGAATCGGGATCGCTGCGTGCAATGGCGGCGTAGATCTCTTCGTGCTCGCGGTTCACGCGCACCAGGTACTCGCCGCGCCGGTCATGGTTGCGGATCGCGCTCACCCGCGTGCGCGGAATCAGACTGGTGCCCAGGTAACCCATGATGTCGGCAAAATAGGGATTGCCGGTGGCCTGCGCGATCTGCAGGTGAAAGCTGAAGTCGTGCGTCACCGGATCGCTGCCTGCAGCCAGATGGGCCTCGAACGCATCGAGTGCCTCGCGCAGCCCGCGCAGCTGTGCCTCGGTGCGGCGCAGAGCCGCCAATCCCGACGCCTCGGTCTCCAGGCTGATGCGCAGCTCCAGCACGGCCAGCACGTCGACGGTGGTGGCAATGTCCGGGCCTTCCAGCCGGAACATGCCGGCCGCACGCGGCGGCAGCACGAAGGTCCCCACGCCATGGTGGGTCTCCACCAGCCCGGCCGCCTGCAGCCTGGACAGCGCCTCGCGCACCACCGTGCGGCTCACGCCATAGACCTGCATGATGGCCGACTCGGTCGGCAGTTTGTCGCCAGTGCGCAGCTGCTGGCTGCGGATCTTCTCGGAAAGATCGTCCACCAGGCCATGCGCCAGTCCGCGGCCGCGCTGGCGCGGAATGGACGCCGCGAAAACGGCCGCGGCGGCGGTGTCGGGCGCGGCGGCTGGCCCGGATGGCGGCGTGGACATGGGGGGCATCATAGTTCGTCCGGCAGTTGTACGACAACAGACCATGGGACGACCCGCATTTCCAGCGGGAGTGCATCTGTGGCATGGTTCGCGCCCTTGACCACCTCCCGCCCGACACGCCATGACAGTCCCGCGCAAGCGCGCCGCCACCATCCGCGACGTGGCCGAGGCCGCCCAGGTCTCGACCGCCACCGTGTCCAAGTTCGTCAACGGCAACCAGCGCTTCACGGCCGAAGTCGAGGCCCGCATCGCGCAGGCGGTGCGCACGCTGGGCTACTCGCTGAACCCGATGGCGCGCGGGATGATCACGGGCCAGACCGGCAACGTCGGCATCGTCATCCTGGACATCCGCAACCCCTACTTCACGAGCCTCGTGAAGGGCGCGGCGCGCCAGGCGGCCAGCGCCGGGCTCAACCTCATCATCGCGGACGCGGAGGAAAGCACCTCGCCCGAACTGGGCGTGCTGCAGTCGCTGCGCCGGCGCGTGGACGGGCTGATCGTCAGCGCGCGCCTGCCGGCGCCGGCCATCGAATCGCTGTTCGAGAGCGGTACCCCCGTGGTGTTCTACGGCCGGCCCTCTCCCTACGAAAAGAGCCACAACGTCGGCTGCGACAACTATGGCGCTGCGCTCATGCTCGGCCGCCACCTGCGCGAGCTGGGCCACCGCCGCATCAGCTACCTGGGCTTCTCGGGTGCGCGGTGGAGCGCCGAGCGCGAGCGCGGCCTCAAGGACGCCTTCAAGGGCGTGGACGCGCACTTCCGCACCTTCGACGCCATGGCGCCGTCGGCCGAGGAAGGCGAACGCCTGGCCTCCACGGTGCTGCTGTCGCAGGAGCTGGACGACGCCATCGTCACCTACAACGACCTGCTGGCCATGGGCCTGCTGGTGGAGGCCAAGTCGCTGGGCATCCGCGTGCCAGAGCAGGTGTCGGTGGCGGGCTTCGACAACCTGGCCTATGGCCGCCTCGTGAGCCCTGCGCTGACCAGCGTGGACATGATGGGCGAGGCCACGGGCGAGCTGGCCGTGCGCAAGCTCGTCGGCGTGATCAAGGGCGAGCCCTCCGTGCACGAGGACGACGTGCTGCAGAGCCGCATCGTGGCGCGCGAGTCCACCGCTGCGCGCCGCCCTAGGGTAAACGATTAGCCAGAACCATTGACGACGTCGTACAACTCGCCGAGCATCACGTCCAGCCTGTTTCAGGCGTATTTTTACTCGCGCAAGTTAAACGTTTACTTCGTATCTTGCTGAAAAGCAGAACACGCAAGTGATCCGCAACCCACCTGCAAGACCGCACCCAGACTCCGACACCGCCGCCATGCCCGAACCGACCTCCTCCACCGCCCCGCCCCCCCGGATGGCGCGCCTGCTCCTCACCGGTGCCGCCGGCGGCCTGGGCAAGGTGCTGCGCGATCGCCTGGTGCCCTATGCGCAGGTGCTGCGCGTGTCCGACATCGCCGCGCTCGGCGAACCCCGCGGCCCGCACGAGGAAGTCGTGCCCTGCGACCTGGCCGACAAACAGGCCGTGGCCGCACTGCTGGCCGGCTGCGATGCCATCGTCCACCTGGGCGGCGTCTCGGTGGAACGCCCCTTCGAAGAGATCCTGGAAGCCAACATCAAGGGCATCTTCAACGTCTACGAGGGTGCGCGCCGCCATGGCGTCAAGCGCGTGGTGTTCGCCAGCTCCAACCACGTGATCGGCTTCTACAAGCAGACCGAGACGCTGGACGCCGCCGTGCTGCGCCGGCCCGACGGCTACTACGGCCTGTCCAAGTCCTTCGGCGAGGACATGGCGCAGTTCTACTTCGACCGCTACGGCATCGAGACCGTCAGCATCCGCATCGGCTCCTCGTTCCCCGAGCCGGCCAACCGCCGCATGATGCACACCTGGCTCAGCTACGACGACCTCACGGCCCTGGTGGAGAAGGCGCTGTTCACGCCGGACGTGGGCCACACCGTGGTCTACGGCGCCTCTGCGAATGAGAACGTTTGGTGGGACAACCACGCCGCCGCCAGGCTCGGCTGGACGCCCAGGGACAGTTCAGAGGTGTTCCGCGCCAAGGTCGAGGCACAGCCGCCTGTCGCCGCGACCGATCCGAACGCGGTCTTCCAGGGCGGCGGCTTCACGGCCCAGGGCCCGTTCGGAGACTGACGTGGTCATGGCCGAACTGGTCCTCGACGCCCGCAACGGCACCGGCGAGAGCCCGGTCTGGCACGTGGGCGAGCAGGCGCTGTACTGGGTCGACATCCCGGGCCGGGCCATCCACCGCTGGTCGCCCGTGCAGGGGCACCGCCATTGGGATACGGCCGAGATGCCGGCCTGCATCGCCGCCACCTCCACACCGGGCCGCTGGATCGCGGGCATGGAGAGCGGCCTGTTCGCGCTGCAGTTGCAGGACGACGGCCAGGTGCAGGCCGAGCGCCTGGCCGCCGT
>CAJYRH010000345.1 GCA_913776795.1 uncultured Pseudorhodoferax sp.
CCATGCACGACATCGGCCGGATGTGGAGCCTGTTCGGCTCGCAGCAGGTTCGCGGACTTCTGTCCACGCTGGGCCTGTCGGCCGAGCGCCTCGCTGGCGTGCTGTCGGCCTGCAACCTCGCGCTGGATGAGCGGCTGGAAAAGCCGGGAGCGGATCCCAGGGTGGCAGCGCTGTTCGCATCGCCAGAGTTCAAGGCGGCGATGGACGAGAGCATTGCAAAGCAGCGCTCGGCGCTGCTCGGCTACCTGGCGCAGCGCGGCGTCGGCGTATCCGGGCGGATCGGGCTCGTCGACGTCGGTTGGCGAGGCACCATCCAGGACCATTTGGCCGGGCTGCTGCCGCAGGTGCAAACACATGGCCTGTACCTAGGCTTGCGGCGTTTCATCAATCCGCAGCTGCCAAACGCCAGCAAGGCGGCTTATGGGCCGGATGAGAACGTGGAAGGAGTGATCAGCCCGCTGTTCGAGGCGTTCGCCGTCATCGAGATGCTGTGCATGGCACCTGGCGGGAGCGTGCTGGGTTTCGAATCGGACGCTGGCGGCTCGGTGACGCCTGTGCGGCGTGTGCTGGACGAGGAAGACGCCGTGCTGGCGGGCTTCGTTTCACGGTTCCAGAACGGGGTTCTCTGTGCCGCTGCGCATTGGCGAGACGCGGTCGAGCGGCATGCGCTGAGCGCTGCTGAGGTGAGGCCGCTCGCAATCCAGGTGTGGAGCCGGCTGCATGGCAAGCCCGAGCGCGAGCTTCTGCGGGCATTCATGCAGGCGCCGCAACAGGATTTCTTCGGCTTTGGCGATGTTTTCAGGCGCGACCGTGCGCCCACGCTTCGCACACTGGCGCTGGCGCCTTGGATCCGAGCGCGTCGACGGGAAGTGGCCGACTTCGTGCGGCGCGTGCAATGGCCCGCCGCTGTGGCCGGTTTCGATGACCTGGGATGGTTGCACCGCCAGGCGTTGGTCGCGGTCTTCAACATGGCGAACGCGTACCGGCGCCTGCGCGCGCGGCTGCGGCGTGGCCTCTGAGTGCCGGCGTGCGCTGCAGGCGCGGCCACTCGCTGCGCCAGCGTATCGTCCACTCAGGTCAGACGGAATCTTCCGGTCGTGATCCACGACATGAACTGGAAATTCGCGTAGAACGTGATCGGGGTGACGATGACCTTGGCGCCGACTGGTGCAATGTCGAACCACCGTGCAAGCATGTCGATGAGGGCGGACGCCAACGCGATCGCGATCACCTGGTAGATGGCGTACGCGATCAGCTTGTTGAAGAGGTAGCCGCCCTCGTATTCGAAGACACGACGGACCGACGCGAAGAACACGAACAGCACGGCCACCGAGGCGCTGAGCATGTTTGCCATCCACACCGGCATGCCGAGCCAGTTGAGGGCGATGAAGAGGCAGAAGTCGATCAGCCAGCCAGTACCGGCAATCAAGCCGAAGCGAAGGATCACGCGGCGCTCCCTGTCGGCCGCCAACCGCGACGGTGAGCGGATTCGGCGAGGACCAGCATCGGAAGCAAAAGACCCAGCAGGTGCATGTCGTAGAGGTACAGGAACACGGAAGCCGGCGCGAAAAGGAAGAACACGCCAGCGCGCGCGAGCTCTCCGAGGGCCAAGCTGCCGGACAGCGGATGGCGACGGAATCCAATGGCGACCACGAAGCAGACGAGCAGTTGTGGCCAGGTGCAAGCGACGCGCTGTTCCCAGTCGAGCATGGCTCGTGTCTGGTCGGGGGCCCAATGGGCTGGTGCCGGATAACCATTCAATTGCGAGACTTTCTGCCAATGCGGGGCGTTGCCAAGCAGGTGGTCGTGAAATGTCGGACGTCCGCCACCTTCTATTGGCCCATAACGCTCCGGCTCGAACCAGGCATAGCCCAACATGGCCCCGAATGTGGCCAGTCGCAAGCGCACGAACAGCAGCGGATCGGCCGCGACGACACGCAGGTACAACTGACGCAGTTCCTGGTTCACCTGCTGACTGGGGACACCTCGACTCTCCTGCGTCGCATGCCAATATTTGATGTGGTAGGGCGACCAATTCTTGATGGCGTCGTCGGCGTCCATGACCTGGTCCAGCACCTTGAAGGCCTGTGCATGGAGCTCATCCGGAAGGCGGCCCTTGCCGAGAGCCAACATGCCGGTCAGCGGGTTGATGATCGCCGTCGAGGCGTACATCCGCTTTTCCTGGGCAGCAGCTTCCCGGTCTGGATAGATGAGCCGCTCCATCAACGGGTTGACGCCGACCCAGCACGCGCTTGCCATCACGACGGCCATCACGGCGCGGGGCTGCAGCCGATACGCGCTGAACGTCATCCCGGCGCAGACGATCACCAGCGTCGGAATGTTGTCCACGCGCACCAGCGCCAACACACAGCCGAAGCAGAGCAGCGCGCTGAATAGGCTGACTCGCAGGACCTTCGGCGTCGATGTCCACGAAATTGCCGCCCGGAAGGCTGCCAGCGCGAAGAGCGTCAGCATCAGGCCATTCATCGCATCGCGCAGGTGTGTCACCGTCCCCACCATCACCGTCGTGAAGGGCAGGACGGCACACAGGAGCAGCGGAGCCAGCCAGCAGGCTTGCGGCGTGCCCCGGCGGAGCAACATGGCGGCAGCGCCAAGAAGCGCGACCGCTGTGGCCAGGACCGACCATGCCGTGATGATTCCGCCAGGCCCCAGCAACAGGAAGCCGCCGATGACCAGTGGATAGCCGATCCCATACCACAGGTTCAGCGTCCCTGCCTCCCTCATCTGATAGGGCGCAAACCCATCCCAACCCACGACCGCAGGCCAACCGACGGCCACTGCGATACCCAGCACCATGCCGCAACCCGCCACGGACGCGAGAACAGGCATGCGGCGTCCTTCTCGGTAGGCGCGCGCGAGTTCGCGCGCAATGGCCAGGGCTGTCGCGAGCAGGAGCATGAAACTACCACCGACGGCGGCTGCGGACAGCTTGCTGGCAACGAGACTGCTCGTGTCTGGGCGCGCCAACGCCGGGATGTCGAATGTCCCGTCCGCAGGCCCAGGCGCTGCCATGCGGTAGCCTGGGCTGACATCGGACCGCAGCCGTACCAGCTTCCTGGCGGCTTGGCCATGGCGGTCGAGCAAGCGCATCGAGACGACATGGGAGGAATGGTTCTCCCATCCTGAAAGCTCGATGCGCGCGCGGCTTGCCGACACGGCGATGTAGTCCGGTTGGCGCTCCACCAGCAAAAACAGACGCTGACCGTGGGGCGTCGGCTCCGGCAGGGCGATCGCAGCACTGGCGCCTTGCACATCGTCATGCAGCCAGATGCGCGGCGGCTCGGAGCCCATGACCTCGTAGACACAAGCGACGCCCACGGCGATCCGGCAGCCCTGGTCTGAGTCCGACGATGCCTGCGGCATCGCGGGTGAATCCAGATCGTGGAGCACGCGCAGGGAACCGCCT
>CAJYRH010000346.1 GCA_913776795.1 uncultured Pseudorhodoferax sp.
CGGTCGCGCAGTGCAGGTAGCCGCCCGGCGCCAGGCGCTGCGCCAGCCGCGCCACGAAAGGCGGCTGGATCAGCCGGCGCTTGTGGTGGCGCGACTTGTGCCAGGGGTCGGGAAAGAACACGTGGATGCCGGCCAGCCCCTGCGGGTTCTGCTGCGCGTCCCAGGGTGGCAGCATGTGGTCCAGCACCTCCACGGCGTCGTGCGCGAGGATGCGGATGTTGGCCAGGCCGCGCTCGCCGATCTGCTTGAGCAGCGCGCCCACGCCGGGCTCGTGCACCTCGCAGCACAGGAAATTGGTCTCGGGCAGCAGCTCGGCGATGTGGGCCGTGGCGTCGCCCATGCCGAAGCCGATCTCCAGCACCGTGGGTGCCTCGCGGCCGAAGGCCTGGACCAGATCCAGCGCCGCGGCCTGGTAGGGCAGCACGAAGCGCGGGCCCAGATCGGCCATGGCCCTGGCCTGGCCCAGCGTGGTGCGGCCGGCGCGCTTGACGAAGCTGCGGATGGCGCGCGGATGGGCGACGTCGGATGGGGTCCGGCCTGCGGCCTGGTCCGGCGCGTCGCCGGAGGGGAAAGAGGGCGTGTTCACGCGGCGGGATTCTATGTGCGCACGCCCAGCCGTTCGGCCAGCAGCTGCAGCGCGGCCTCGGGGGATTCGGCGATGTCGGCCGAGCGCGCCAGCATCAGGTTCAGCCGCTGGCCCAGGCTCTCGACCATGGTGCCATCGGCCTGCTCGCGCAGCACGCCCTGCGCATCGGTGACGCAGGCGCGGACTGCGCCCACGCGTGCTGCATAGCTGCCCGGCGGCACGCCGTAAGCGGCCACCGGCTTGCCCAGCGCGATGGCGTAGCCGACCTCGAACACCGTGCCCGAATCGGGCTCCAGCCCGCGGAAGTCGGCCAGGTTGGCCAGCACGCCGTCGGCCTCCTGGATGCGCGCGACATTGCCGTCGTACAGCTGCTGGGCCAGGGCATCGCCGTGCAGCGCCGGGTCGCCTGCGACGGGTTCGATGCCGGCCAGGCCCAGGCGCGCGCAGCTGGCCTTGAGGCGGGCGAACACCTGTGCGCTGTCTGGCCGGAACACATCCGGGCCGGCAAGGTAGATGCGGGGCAGCGTGTCGGCAGGCATGCGCGCATTGTCGCTGCGCGCTGTCCTGCGTCAGCCGGCGTCCAGCAGGCGTTCGACGCGCTGGCGGCCCAGGCCCCACAGCGCCGCGCCCAGCGTGGCCTGCAGGCCGTAGCCGCTGCGCGCACCGGTCTCTCCGCGCAGCCGGGCGGCGAATTCGGTGCCGAAGCGTTGGGCCCAGGCGGCGTCGCGGGCCGCGGCGGCGCCCGCCAGCGCCGCGCGGTCCTCGTCGAGCACGGCGCCTGCATCCTCGCGCGCAGCCTCCGTGCGCTGCAGGGCCGTGCCGACCTGCTGCAGGGCCTGGCGCGCACCGTCCTCGTCCTGCAGCGTCCACAGCGCCGGTGTCAGCACGTCGGGCTGTGGATCGGCCGCCACGCGGTGCAGCCGGCCGGCCGCGAACTGCCGGCCTTCGCCCTGCAAAGCCAGGCCGTCACGCACCTGCGGCCAGCGTGGTTCGGTCACCGAGAAGCTGAGCCCACCGTTGGCAGCGGCCTCGGCCTGCAGGCCCAGCGGCGCCAGTGCCTGGGCGAAGGCATCGGCCTGGGCCTGTGGCGTGGCCGTGGGGTCGAGCTGCACGCGCACGGCGGGCCGGGCCGCCGAGGGCAGGCCGAGCGCCAGCGTGAGGGTCTCGCGCCCCTGCGGCGCCTGGTCCAGGCCGCGCACCGTGAAACGGCGCCGGGCCGGCTGTTCGGCGCTGTAGTTCAGCTGCGGGTCCAGCGCCGTGCCGGCGGCCGCTGCGCGCTCGTTCCAGAGCTGTTCCAGGCGGGCGCGCTGGCTCTCCAGCCGGTTGGCCGGCACGGGCTGGCCGGCCGCCACGCGGGACAGGTCGGTCTGCAGGTTGCGCAGCCGCGGCGCCAGCCGGTCCAGGTAGGCCAGGGTCTGCTGCGCGCCGGCCACGCGCTGGTTGCGCAGTGCGTCCAGGCCGCGCAGGCCGGCGTGCGCCACGGGCAGCGCGGACGGGGCGCTGGCCGGTGCTGCGGCCTGGGCTTCGCCCGTGCGCGATGGCGCGGCGACGTGATCGGACGCCTGCGGCCGGTCGAGCCCCAGGCCGCCGGGCCGCAGGGGAGTGATCTGCATCGTCGCTCAGCCGGCTTTCACAATTGCGAAAACAGCGACAGCTGCGCCACGCGCACGTAGGCCTTCTGCGTCGCCTGCAAGGCGGTCTGGTAACCGGTCAGCCGGATCGCCGCCTCGCCGTAGTCGAGCTGGCTCAGCGCGATGCGGGCCTGGTCGGCGGCCAGGCCGACGTTGCCGTGGGTGTCGTCCAGCGTGGACAGGATGTTCTGCGACCCGCCCAGGCCGGCGATCCGGCCGCTGACCGAGGCCATGGCCTGGTCCGTGCCGCGCAGCGCGTCCTGCAGAACGGCGCGCACGGTGGGGTCGTTGTTGTTGACGCCGGCCGTCTGCAGGTGAGCTGCCGCCAGGTCCAGCCGGTTCAGCAGCGCCGCCATCTCGGGCAGGCTCACGTTGGCCGACTGGGTGATGTTGTTGCCCACCACCACCTGCTGCTTCTCCTCGTTGCCGGCGAAGCCGTAGCGGCTGCCGGGCGCCGCCGTGCTGTCCAGCGACACGGTGGCGGTCGTGCTGAGCGTGCCCGAGAACAGGTAGCGGCCCTCCTGGTCGCGGCTGTTGGCCGTGTAGTACAGGCTGTCGCGCAGGCTCACCAGAGCGCCGGCCATGGCGTTCAGGTCGTCGGCCGTGTTGGCGCCGTCGTTGGCCCAGACCAGCAGGTCGCGCACCTGCTGCATGTCCTTGAGGCTGCTGTCCAGCGCGGTTTCGTTCTGCGTCAGGCGCACCGACAACGCGCCGATGTTGTCGCGGTACTGCGCCAGCGCCGCCTGCTCGCGCTCCATGCGCGACAGGCGCACGGTGGTGACCGGGTCGTCCGAGGGCAGCAGCAGGCGCTGGCCGGTGGACATCTGCTGCATGACCTGCTCCAGCCGGGCCTGGGCGGCGGCCAGCGTCTGGCTCATGGTCATGTGGTACTGGCTGGTGGCGATGCGCATGGCTTACCTCAGGATGGCCAGCGTGGCTTCGAACAGCGTGTTGGCCGTGCTGAAGACCTTCATGTTGGCCTGGTACATCTGCTGGTACTGCACCAGGTTCACCGCCTCCTCGTCCTCGTTGACGCCGCTGGTGGAGGCCCAGTTGGCCTTGGCATAGGAACGCACCGTGTCGGCCACGCTCAGCGCGGCCTTGTTCTGCTGGCTGGTCGTGCCCAGGTTGCTGACCAGCTGCGTGTAGGCATCGCCGAGCTGCACCGGGCCGAGCGAGGCGATGTTCACCTGCTGGTCCTTCAGCCCGATCAGGGCCAGCAGGTTGGCGCTGTCCCCGGACAATGCCGGATCGCTGGAGAAGCCGAGGTCCTGCGCGGTGAGGCCCGGCGTGATCGTCAGCAGCGCCGAGACGCTCGAGGTGTCCAGCTGGAACAGCGGCTTGCCGGCCGTGCCGTCCAGCGCATAGCCCGCCGCGAGCTGGTCGTTGAACAGCGTGGTCAGGCCGGTCGCCATGTCGCTGATGGACTGCGTGAGCGGTTGCAGCGTCCTGGCCTGGTAGTCGTCGAGTCCGCCGAGCTGTCCGCCCATGTTGCGGCTGGCGATCGTGAAGACCTCCTTGGCGAAGCGCACCGTCAGCGCCGGCGTGCCATCGGCCAGCGGCGCGGCCGCCTCGAGCCGGCCCACCGTGGTGCCCACCACCAACGGCGTGCCGTTCTTGAGCGCCACGCTGCGCGAGCCGTCCGCCTGGTCCACCACGTTCACGCCGACCAGGGCCGCCAGCGCGTCGATGCGGTTGTCGCGCTCGTCGATCAGGGCCGAGGGATTGGCGCCGCCCGCGCTGGCGCCGGCGATCTTGCCGTTCAGCGTGGCGACCTCGGCCGACAGCACATTGACCTGGTCCAGCACGGTCGCGCGCTGCTGCGTGATGGCCGTGCGCTGGTTGGCCAGCACCTGGTTCATGCTGTTGAAGCGCACCGTGAGCGCTTCGGCCGAGGCGATCACCTGCTGGCGCAGCGGTGCCGAGGTCGGTTCCACGCTGGCGGCGTTGAGCGCCGCGTAGAAGCCGTCCAGCCCGGCGTTGATGGTCGAGACATCGTCGCCCATGACCTGCTCGAGCTGGGTCAGGTAGCCCTGCACGGCCGAGTGCCGCCCCTGGGTCGAGGCCGACTCCCAGAGCTGCTGGCTCTTGTAGGCATCGGCGAAGCGGATCAGCTGGGGCGTCTGCACGCCGTTGCCCGGCGAATGGCCGCTGTTGCCCGTGGGCGCAGCGGCGCGCAGCAGGATGCCCTGGCGCGTGTAGCCCGGCGTCTGCAGGTTGGCGATGTTCTGGCTGGTCGCCGCCAGGGCGGCCTGGGCCGCCAGCGCGCCGGACAGCGCGTTGTTGATCATGCTCATGGGGTCGGCTCCGGCGGTGTCGTGTGCGGCATCTGCTGGGACAAGGCGGCACCGGCGGCATCGGGCTTAAGCGGCGCGCCCGGCGCGACGGGGTAGAGCTGGCGCAGCAGCATGTCGGCGATGCCGAAGGCGCGCTGGCCGGCCAGCTGGTCGGCCATGAGTTGGTCGGCAAAGCCCAGCAGGGGATCGTCCGGATCCTGGCGCAGGAAACCGTCCGCGCCGGCCAGCGCCCCGTTGCCCTGGCGCATGGTCTTGAGCATCTGCTGGATGAACATGCCCTCGAACTTCTGCGCGGCGTCCTCGATGCGGGCGCGCACGGCGTCGTCGGGCGTGGTGCCGACAGACGAGGAGGAAATGGGCAGTGCCTGCATGTCGGTCATCCCTGCACGACACGGGGCGCATGCCACGGCGCCGCTGGCCGCGGAGCAGCCCATGCCAGCAGACGCCGCGGAACCGGCTCTGCCAGGCCGCTGGCGGCGCCCCCTGGGGGGGATGGGACTTCTACACGAAGTGAGAAGTCCAAAGGGGGGAGAGCGTTCATATCACCACCAGTTCGCCGTCGATGGCGCCCGCTTGATCGAGCGCCTGCAGGATGGCCATGATGTCGTCGGGCGAGGCGCCGATGCTGTTGACGGTGTCGATGATGGTCTGCAGCTTGGCGCCGGCCGGCCAGGCGAACATGCGGCCGTTGCCTTGCTCCACCTGCACCTGCGACTGCGGCGTGACCACGGTCTGGCCCTGCGAGAAGGCCTGCGGCTGGCTCACGCGCGGGTTCTCGCTGATGACCACCTTGAGCGCGCCGTGCGATACGGCGGCCGGCCGCACCGTCACGCCCTCGGCGATGACCACGGTGCCCGTGCGCGAGTTGAACACCACGCGCGGCGTCTCCAGGCCCACGTCCACGCGCAGCGCCTGCAGCTGGGCCACGAAGGCCACGCGCTGGGTCGGATTCATAGGCGCCTGCACCTCCACCGTGGTCGCGTCGCGCGTGCTGGCCACGCTGCCAAAGCTGCGGTTGATGGTGTTGACGATGTTGGTGGCGGTCTCGAAGTTGGGCCGGCGCAGCGACAGGCGCACGTGGGGCGCGGTGTCGAAATCGGTCTCGATCTCGCGCTCGATGCTGGCACCGTTCGGGATGCGCCCGCCCGTGGGCGTGTTGACGGTCACGCTCGATCCGCTGGCGCCCTGGGCCGACAGGCCGCCGATCACCACGTTGCCCTGGGCCAGCGCATAGACCTCGCCATTGGCCGCGCGCAGCGGCGTCAGCAGCAGCGTGCCGCCGCGCAGGCTCTTGGCGTCGCCCAGCGAGGACACGGTGATGTCGATGGTTTGGCCCTTGCGGTAGCCGGGCGGAAAGCTGGCGCTGACCATCACGGTGGCGGTGTTCTTGCTCTTGGCCTCGACGCGCTCGGGCATCTTGAGGTCGAACTGCTTGAGCATGTTGTTGATCGACTGTCCGGCCGACTTGACCTGCGTGCTGTCGCCCGAGCCGTGCAGGCCCACCACGAGCCCATAGCCGATGAGCTGGTTCTCGCGCACGCCCTCCACGTGGGCCAGGTTGCGCAGCGCCTGGGCGGCGGCCTGGGCCGGTGCCGGCCCGAAGACCATCATCAGCAGCGCCGCCGCGATGCAGAACAACAGGAAGATCTTGCGCATGGCGGGCATCCTCAGAACGGCATCCAGGGGCTGTTGAAGAAGGCCGTGAGCCAGCCCTGGCGCTGGCTCTCCGCGAGCGTGCCGCGCCCGGAGTAGGTGATGCGCGCGTTGGCGATGCGCTGGGACGACAGCCGGTTGTCGGTGTCGATGTCGGCCACGCGCGCGAAGCCGGTCACGCGGATGAACTCCTCGCCCAGGTTCAGCGTGAGGCTCTTCTCGCCGCGGATGGCCAGCAGGCCGTTGGGCAGCACTTCGGTGACCACCACCGTGATGGCGCCCTGCAGCGCGTTCTGCTGGGTCGCGGTGTTGGCCGCGTCCGAGCTGCGCTGCGCATCGATGCCGATGTCCGTCTTCAGGTTCCTGCCGCGGAACAGGAAGGGCGTGATCGAGGTGCTGCTGTTTTTGTCGCTGGTCACGCCGCTGCGCTTGCTGGCCTGCGTGGTCTCCTGCAGCACCACGGTCAGCACGTCGCCGGGCCGGAAGGCGCGGCTGTCGGAAGTCAGTGCGGTCACCGTGTCCATGGGCAGCACGCCACCGGCCACGCCGCGGCGCGGGGTGCTCACGATGATGAGCGGCTCCTCGGGCTGCGCAGCGGCCTTGGGAATGGGCGGCAGCGTCTCGCAGCCGGCCAGCAGCAGCGCGGCCGGCACCAGCAGCAGCAACCAGGGCGACGTGTTCATGGCAAGCCTCCTGCGGCGTTCCACGCCCCGGTCAACGGGCCACCTGTGCAAGGTTCTGCAGCATGTTGTCGGCGGCCGCCAGCACCTTGGTGTTCATCTCGTAGGTGCGCTGGGCCGCGATCATGTCCACCATCTCCTCGGCGACCTGCACATTGGAGCCTTCCAGCGCGCCCTGCTTGAGCTTGCCGCGGCAGTCCTCGCCCGGGTTGCCCTCGGCCGGCTCGCCGCTGGACTGGGTCTGCTGGTACAGGTTGTCGCCGATGGCCAGCAGGCCGGTGGGATTGACGAAGGTCGCCATGGTCAGCTGGCCCAGCTCGGTCGGCGTGGTGGCGGTACCGACCTTGGCCGAGACCAGGCCGTTCTCGCCGATGGTGATGCCCGTGGCGTTGGCCGGGATGGTGATCTGCGGGTTGATCGGCAGGCCCTGCGCGTTGGTGAGCCGGCCTTCCAGCGACAGACCGAGCTGGCCGGCGCGCGTGTAGGCGGTCTCGCCGTTGGGCAGCTCCACCTGCAGGAAGCCGTTGCCGACGATGGCCACGTCCAGCTCGCGCCCGGTGGTCTGCAGGCTGCCCGGGGTGAACACCTTCTGCGTGCCGGCCACGCGCACGCCGTTGCCCAGCTGCACGCCGCCGTCGGCGTTGCGGTTGGCGGCCTGTTGCGCGCCGGGCTGCTGCTCCACCGTGTAGAACAGGTCTTCGAACACCACGCGGTCGCGCTTGTAGCCCACGGTGTTCACGTTGGCCAGGTTGTTGGCGATGGCCTGCAGCTTGGCGTCCTGGGCCTGCACGCCGGTCTTGCTCACCCACAGGGCTGGATTCATGTCGCTTCTCCTTGTCGTTCGGTGTGGCCGCGCGTCACTCGCGCAGCAGCCGGTTGCCATTGGCGGCCATCTCGTCGGCCGCCTTGAACAGCTTCATCTGCATCTCGAAGTCGCGGTTGATCTGCAGCGTCGCCACCATCTCCTCGATCGGCGAGACATTGCTGCCTTCCAGGTGGCCGCCGCGCACCTGCACCTCTTCGCTGGCCTGCAGTGGCCCGCCATCGCGGCCGACCAGCAGGCCGGCCTCGTTCTTGCGCAGCGCGCCGGGCTCGGGCTTGACCAGCTTGAGCTTGTCGATGACCTGCATCTCCTGCGTGCCTTCGGGCAGCACCAGCACGGTGCCGTCGGCAGCGATCTCGATGTGGTTGGTCGGCGGCAGCACGATGGGGCCGCCTTCACCGAGCACGGCCCGGCCATCGAGCCGCAGCTGGCCTTCCCCGTCGAGCGTGAAGGCGCCTGCGCGCGTGTAGGCTTCGCCGTCGCCGTAGGCCACGGCGAACAGGCCTTCGCCCACGATGGCGGCGTCCAGCTCGCGGCCCGTCGGCATCAGGGTACCGCTGCGCGTCTGCACCCCGTCGGCTACGACGCGCGCCACATGGCGCGCATCGACGCCGACGGGGTGCA
>CAJYRH010000347.1 GCA_913776795.1 uncultured Pseudorhodoferax sp.
CGCGGAAACCGAACGGGCGAATGGCCTCGATCATGTCCGCGTCGTGCTCGAGCACCGTGCACTGCAGACCCTGGGCGAACAGCGCGCGGCCGACGATCTGGCCGTAGCGGCCGAAGCCGGCGATGACGACCGGCGCCTGCTGCGGCTCTGCGATGGCCTCGGCCGTGGTGCTGCGGGCGCGGTTGAAGCGCGGCAGCCAGTAGCGGTCGACCACCACCAGCAGCAACGGGCTCAGCAGCATCGACAGCGCCACGGCGCCGGTCAGCAGCGAGGCGGTGTCCGGTGCCAGCACGCGCGCGCCCACGCCGGCCTGGAACACCACGAAGGCGAACTCACCACCCTGGGCCAGCAGCAGCGTGAACACCGGCCGCTCGGGCGCGGGCAGGCGCATGGCGGCCGACAGCACGTGGATCACGACCAGCTTGATGGCCAGGAAGCCGAGAACGATCAGCGCCATGGTGCCGGGCGAGCGCCACAGCACGCCGAAGTCGATGCTCATGCCGACCGCGATGAAGAACAGGCCCAGCAGCAGGCCCTTGAAGGGCTCGATGTCGGCCTCCAGCTCGCGCCGGTACTCGCTCTCGGCCAGCAGCACGCCGGCCAGGAAGGCGCCCAGCGCCATGGACAGTCCCACGCTGTGCATGAGGTAGGCGATGCCCACCACCAGCAGCAGCGCGGCGGCCGTGAAGATCTCGGCCGTGCGGCTGCGCGCGATCCAGCGCAGCACGGGGCGCAGCAGCAGCCGGCCGCCGAGCACGATGCCGGCGACCACGGCCACGGTGCGCAGCGCCTGCAGCGCGGCCGAGCCGTCGTCGGTGCCGTGGTCCGCCGTGCCCAGCAGCGGCAGCAGCGCCAGGATGGGGATGGCGGCCACGTCCTGGAACAGCAGGATGGAAAAGCCAGCCTGGCCGCTGCGCGTGCCGAGCAGGTTGCGCTCGGCCAGCACCTGCAGCGCGATGGCCGTGGACGACAGCGACAGGCCCAGCGCGGCCACCAGCGCCGTCTTCCAGCCGATGCCGCAGGCCAGCGCGACGGCGTAGATGGCCAGCGCGCACACCGCCACCTGGGCCATGCCGCCGCCGAAGATCGGCCGGCGCAGGCTCCAGAGCCGGCGCGGCTCCAGCTCCAGGCCGACCAGGAACAACATCAGCACCACGCCGAATTCGGCGAAGTGCAGCACGTCCTGCACGTTGGGCACCAGGGCCAGGCCCCAGGGGCCGATGGCCATGCCGGCCGCCAGGTAGCCGAGGATGGCGCCCAGGCCCAGTGCGCGCGAGATCGGCACGGCCAGTACCGCTGCGGCCAGATAGATGAAGCTGTTGGACAGCCAGGTGGGTGCGTGTTCCATGGCGGTCTCAAGCGGGCGCGGCCCACTGCGGGTAGGTCTGGAGCTGCGCGGTGAAGCGCTGCACATGGGCATCGACTTCGGCGCGGCCCGCCGCGTGGGCCCCGTGCAGCACCAGCGGCGGCAGGAAGCGTATGCCGCACAGCTGCGCGGTCTGGCGGTAGGGCGGCAGGAAGGCCTCGAAAGGATGGCGGTTGTAGCTGTCGGGGTGGTAGGACTCGGCCGCCCCGCCCGTGGTGGCGACGAGCCACACATCCTTGCCGCGCAGCGCGGTGCCCGGCGTGCCGCTGGGAGCCTGTTCGTGCGAGCCGGCCTCGCTGGTCACCGCGCCATAGGCCCAGCCATAGGTCAGCACCTCGTCGAACCAGAGCTTCTGCAGCGCGGGCATGGCGTACCACTGGATCGGGTGCAGCAGCACCAGCAGCCGGGCGCGGTCCACCCGTGCCTGCTCGGCTGCGACGTCGATGTGGTAGTCGGGGTAGCTGCCGTACAGGTCCTGGATGTCCAGCGGCAGCTGGCCGGTGAGGGCCTGGGCGGCGCCCAGCAGGCGCCGGTTCACGCGCGATTGGCGCCACGCCGGGTGGGCCGCGATCAGGTAGATGCCTTGCATGTTGTGGAAGTGGTGCGCAAGTCGGGCCGCTAACATACCCGAGCGGAGCCGAGTCCGCGGACACCAGGAGGAGCACGCATGCCGGTCGTGGTCGTTGCGAACCCCAAGGGCGGCGTCGGAAAGTCGACGCTGGCCACCAACATTGCAGGCTATTTCGCATCGCAGGGCCATGCCGTGATGCTGGGCGATGCCGACCGCCAGCAGTCCTCGCGCCTGTGGCTGGGCCTGCGACCCGCGCAGGCGCGGCCCATCGGTACATGGGAGATGACGTCGGACATGATCGTGCGCCCGCCCAAGGGCACGACGCACGTGGTGCTGGACACGCCGGGCGGCCTGCATGGCTGGCGCTTCAGCGATGTCATGAAGATGGCCGACAAGCTGGTCGTGCCCCTACAGCCTAGCGTGTTCGACATCTTCGCCACACGCGAATTCCTGGACAAGGTGGCGGAGAACCGCCACGCCGGCAAGCTGGCCATCGGCCTGGTCGGCATGCGCGTGGACGCGCGCACGCTGGCGGCCGACAAGCTGCGCGCCTACATCGCGAGCCTGAACCTGCCAGTGCTGGGCGAGTTGCGCAACACGCAGAACTACGTGCATCTGGCCGCGCGCGGGCTCACGCTGTTCGACGTGGCTCCGCAGCGTGTCGAGAAGGATCTGGAGCAGTGGCAAGAGCTGTGCCGCTGGCTGGACACCCCCTGAATTCCAAACAGAGAGGAAGACAAGAGAGCATGAAGACCTTCAGCAACCTGGACGAACTGACGGCCCTGGTCGGGCAGGACATCGCCACCAGCGAATGGACGACCGTCACGCAAAAGCAGATCGACCTGTTCGCCGAGGCCACGGGCGACCACCAGTGGATCCACGTCGACCCGGAGCGCGCCAAGGCCGGGCCGTTCGGCGCACCGATCGCGCACGGTTACCTCACGCTGTCGCTGCTGCCGCTGCTTTTCGCCAGCGCCGTGAAGGTCGAGAACACGCGCATGGGCGTGAACTACGGACTCAACAAGGTGCGCTTCATCACGCCGGTGCCGGCCGGCAGCCGCGTGCGTGGGCACCTCAAGCTGCTCAGCAGCGAAGCCGTGTCGGGCGGCGGCGTGCAGCAGGTGTGGGAGGTGACGGTGGAGCTCGAAGGCGCGGCCAAGCCGGCCTGCGTGGCCGAGTCCATCGTGCGCCGCTACGTCTGATCCGCCGCGCCCGCGAAGCCGCACTGTCGCCAGGCCTCGAACACGGTCACCGCGACCGCGTTCGACAGGTTCAGGCTGCGCTGGCCGGCCCGCATCGGCAGCCGTAGGCGCTGCGCCGAAGGGAAGCTGTCGCGCAGCGCCGCCGGCAGCCCGCTCGTTTCCGAACCGAACACGAACCAGTCGCCGGCCTGGAACGCCAGCGTGTGCGCGCTGTG
>CAJYRH010000348.1 GCA_913776795.1 uncultured Pseudorhodoferax sp.
TGTAGCTGTCCGGGTCGTGCTCGGCCGGCAGGAACAGGAACTTCACGCTGCGCACGTCGGTGGCATAGGGCAGGGCGCCTTCGAGCGCCTTGCGCGCGGCGCGCCGGCCGGCGGCATCGCCGTCGAAGCTGAACACCACAGCGTCCGTGAACCGGAACAGCTTTTGCACATGGTCGGTCGTGCAGGCCGTGCCCAGCGTGGCCACGGCGTTCGGAAAGCCGTGCTGGGCCAATGCCACCACGTCCATGTAGCCCTCCGTCACGAGCACGTAGCCCATGTCGCGCAGGGCGTCGCGTGCCTCGTAAAGACCATAGAGCTCGCGGCCCTTGCTGAAGACCGGCGTCTCGGGCGAGTTGAGGTACTTGGGCTTTTCGTCGCCGAGCACGCGGCCGCCGAAGGCGATGCACTCGCCCTTGACGTTGCGGATCGGGAACATGAGCCGGTCGCGGAAGCGGTCGTAGCGCTTGCCGTCCTCGCTGTCCTCGTGGTGGATCACGAGGCCGCTGTCGACCAGCAGCGCGTCGTCGTAGTGCGGGAACACGCTGGCCAGGTTGCGCCAGCCTTCGGGGGCGTAGCCCAGGCCGAAGCGCTTGGCGATCTGGCCGGAAAGGCCGCGGCGCTTGCAGTACTCGATGGCGCGCTGCGACTGGCGCAGTTGCTTGCGCCAGGCTTCGCCGGCCTTTTCGAGCACGTCGGTCAGCGTGGCCTGGCGCTCGCGCTGCTCGGCGGCGCGCTGGCGTTCCTGGGGCGTGCTGTCGTCGTCCGGCACGGCCATGCCGACCTGCTGGGCCAGGTCCTGCACAGCCTCGCGGAAGCCCGCGCCCGTGTGCTCCATGAGAAAGCCGACGGCGTTGCCGTTCTTGCCGCAGCCGAAGCAGTGGAAGAACTGCTTGCTGGGACTCACCGTGAAAGAAGGCGACTTTTCGCCGTGGAAAGGGCACAGGCCCAGGAAGTTGGCGCCGCCCTTCTTGAGCTGCACGTACCGGCCCACCACCTCGACCACGTCGACGCGGGCAAGCAGTTCCTGGATGAACGACTGGGGGATGGCCACCGGGCGAGCTTACACAGGCCGTGGCCGGTGCCTGGACACTGGGGTCAGCGCGGTGCCAGGCGGATCGCGCCGTCCAGACGGATCACCTCGCCGTTGAGCATGTCGTTCTCGAAGATGTGGATGGCGAGCCGGGCATAGTCGGCCGGCGTGCCCAGCCGCGACGGGAAGGGCACGCTGGCGGCCAGCGCGTCCTGCACCTCCTGCGGCATGCCGAACAGCATGGGCGTGCCGAAGATGCCGGGTGCGATGGTCATGTTGCGGATGCCGGTCTTGGCCAGGTCGCGTGCGATCGGCAAGGTCATGCCGACCACGCCGCCCTTGGACGCGCTGTAGGCGGCCTGGCCGATCTGGCCGTCGTAGGCCGCCACCGAGGCAGTGGAGATCAGCACGCCGCGCTCGCCCGTGGCCTCCGGCGCGTTCTTGCCCATGGCATCGGCCGCGAGCCGGATCATGTTGAAGCTGCCCAGCAGGTTGACCATCAGCGTCTTCTGGAAGGTCGCCAGGCCGTGGGCGCCATTCTTGCCCACGGTCTTCTCGGCCGGCGCAATGCCGGCGCAGTTCACCAGGCCCATGAGCTTGCCCAGTTCCAGCGCCTTGGCCACGGCCGCCTGGCCGTCGGCTTCCTGGCTCACATCGCAGCGCACGAAGGCGCCGCCGATGTCGCGCGCCAGCGCTTCGCCTTTTTCCTGCTGCAGGTCAGCGACGACCACATGGCCGCCCTTGGCTGCCAGGGCCCTGGCCGTGCCTTCGCCCAGGCCCGATGCGCCGCCGGTGACGATGAAGACCTTGCCTGCGATGTCCATGTGTGCTCCTTCTTTGCTTGGTTTGACGTTGACGTAAACGTCAATTATGGCGGGCGGCGTGGGCCGCAAACAAAAGGGCCGCCCATCGAGGGCGGCCCTTGCGGCGATCGCGGTACCGCTCGGTTCCGCAGCGCGGTGCCTTCGCCTGGCTCGTGGCGCCTTACTTGAATCCCACGCGGTCCAGCATCTGCTGCACCTTGAGCTGGTGCGCGCCGACCTGGCCGATCGGGATCGTCTCGGCCTTGAAGCCGTTGGGCACCATGGCGGCCAGGGCCGGGTTGTCGACTTTTACGCCCTTGGCGGTCGGCCATTCGTTGTTGCCGTTGGCAAAGTAGTTCTGCGCATCGGCGCTGGCCAGGTACTCCAGCAGCTTGATGGCGTTGTCGCGGTTCTTGGCGTACCTGGCCACGGCGCCGCCCGCGATGTTCAGGTGCGTGCCCCAGGTGCCCTGGTTGGGGAACACCACGCCGACCTTCTCGGCCACAGCGCGGTCGGCCGGGTTGGTAGCGCGCATCATCCGGGCCAGGTAGTAGCTGTTGGTGACGCCTACGCCGCATTCGCCGGAGGCCACGCCTTTGATCTGGTCGGTGTCGCCGCCCTTGGGGTCGCGTGCCAGGTTGGCCACGATTCCCTTGAGCCACTCCTCCGTACGGGTCTCGCCCATGTGCTCCATCACAGCCCCGAACAGGCTCAGGTTGTAGGGGTGCGAGCCCGATCGGATGCAGATCGTGCCCTTGAGCGCGGGCGAGGCCAGCTTCTCGTAGGTGTCCACATCGCTGGCCTTGAGCGTGGCCTTGTCGAAGACGATCACGCGTGCGCGGGTGGAAAAACCCCACCAGGCGACGCCGCCGTCGGGCGTGGGCTGGGCGCGCAGGTTGGTCGGGATGGCGTCTTCCAGCAGCCTGGAGCGGATCGGCTGGAACAGCCCATCGACCTCGCCACGGTACAGCCGGGCGGCGTCGACCAGCAGGATCACG
>CAJYRH010000349.1 GCA_913776795.1 uncultured Pseudorhodoferax sp.
GCTACATGCCGGTCATGGACAAGCGCATGCTGATGGGCGTGATCAGCTTCTACGACGTGGCCAAGGCCGTGGTGGACAGCCAGAACTTCGAGAACAAGATGCTCAAGGCCTACATCCGCGACTGGCCCGGCGAGGACGAAGAGAGCCGGGGCTGAGCCGCCTCATTCCAGGGAGTACACCATGTCCCGCACGCGCGGGTAGATTTCCTGGTTCCAGCGGCGGCCGCTGAACACGCCGTAGTGGCCCACGCCGGTCTGCACGTGGTGGGTCTTGAGGTAGGGGCGCACGCTGGAGCACATGTCCTGCGCGGCCAGGGTCTGGCCGATGGAGCAGATGTCGTCACGCTCGCCTTCCACCGTCATCAATGCGGTGCGGCGGATGGCTCTGGGGTTGACGGTGCGGCCCCGGTAGCTGAGCTTGCCCAGCGGCAGGTCGTAGGTCTGGAACACCTTCTCCACCGTCTCCAGGTAGAACTCGGCCGGCAGGTCGTTGACGGCCAGGTACTCGTCGTAGAACACGCGGATGGTTTCGGCTTTCTCGACCTCGCCATCGAGCAGGTACTTGTACATGTCCTTGTACTGCTGCCGATGGCGTTCCAGGTTCATGCTCATGAAGGCCGTGAGCTGCACGAAGCCCGGGTAGACGCGGCGCATGAAGCCGGCATGCGGCAGCGGCACGTGGCTGATCAGGTTCTGCTCGAACCATGCGATGGGCTTGCTGGTGGCCAGTTCGTTCACGGCGCTGGGGTTCACGCGGCAGTCCACCGGGCCGGCCATCAGCGTGAGGCTGCGCGGCTGGGCTGGATGGTCGTCCTCGGCCATGAGGGCCGTGGCTGCCAGCGCCGCCACGCAGGGCTGGCAGACCGCCATCACGTGCGTGCCGGGGCCCAGCGCGGCGATGAACTCGATCATGTAGGCGATGTAGTCGTCCAGGCCGAAGGCGCCGTGCTTGAGGCCCACGTCGCGCGCGTTGTGCCAGTCGGTGATGTAGACGTCGTGGTCACGCAGCAGCGTGCGCGCGGTGTCGCGCAGCAGCGTGGAGAAGTGGCCCGACAGCGGTGCGACCAGCAGCATGCGCGGCTGCGCTGGGGTGTGGGGCTGCAGTTCGCGCTTGAAGTGCAGCAGGCTGCCGAAGGGCTTCCTGAGCGTGACTTCCTCGGTGACGGGCACGGCCACGCCGTCGACGATGGCATCAACGATGCCGTAGGCCGGCCGGCTGTGCGTGAGCCGCATGCGCGACAGCACCGTGCAGGCCGCGGCCCAGGAGCGCAAGGGGCTGCGGTCCGTGTCCTCGAACCACAGCGAGGCGCCCAGGGATTGGGCCAGCAGCCGCATCGGCGACATGAGGTCGGACTGGAGCTGGTAGGCCTGGTACAGCATGCGGCGTCTCGTGAAGTCGGTCGGGTTGGCGCCCAGGCAGGCAAGTTGCGGGCCATGCTTTGCCGGACGGGCAAATCCCGGCCTGTCGCATCGCTGGCACAGCGTTTGCTGAACATGCGGCCACTGGAGGCGAAGACATGGCAACCAAGGCGGTACTCACGATCAGCAGCAGGAACTACGGCGCATGGGCCCTGCGCGGCTGGCTCATGGCCAGGCTGGCCGGGCTGGAATTCAATGAGAACGTGGTTTCGCCCGACGATCCGGCCATGAAGGCCGAGATGCTGCTGCTGTCCTCGTCCATGCGCGTGCCCTCGCTGCAGAACGGCAAGGTGCAGGTGTGGGACACGTTGGCCATCGGCGAGTACCTCAACGAGATCAAGCCCAAGGCCGGGCTGCTGCCGGCCGACCAGGCGGCGCGCGCGCACTGCCGTGCGATCTGCGGCGAGATGCACTCGGGCTTCTCGGCGCTGCGTTCCTCGCTGCCCATGAACATCAAGGCGCACTTTCCTGGCTTCAAGGTCTGGTCGCGCGCGCAGGCCGATGTGGACCGCATCCTGGAGATCTGGACCGAGTGCCTGCAGGCCTACGGCGGCCCCTACCTGTTCGGCGACAAGCCCTGCATCGCCGACGCGATGTACGCGCCCGTGGTCACGCGCTTCCTGACCTACGATGTACCGCTGCCGCCGGCCTGCGTGGACTACTGCAAGCAGATGATGGCCTTGCCCGCGCTGAAGGAGTGGATCGCCGAGGCGAAGAAGGAGCCCGACGAAATCGACGAGCTCGACGCTGAATTCTGATGAAGGCGGCGGCCAGGCAGGCCGCCGCAGCCTTCATTTCCAGGGGGTGGGCGCGGGGACGTCGCAGACCGGCTCCACGTCGATCGACTTGAAGTCGGCTGGCGAGACGATTTCCAGGTACTCCATGTCGGGCGAGTAGTCGAACAGGTAGTGGCGGATCCCCGGGCGCTGGTGCACCACGTCGCCTGCCTCCACCAGGGTTTCCTTGTCCTCGTACATGAAGCGTGCCCAGCCCTTGACCATGATGACGATCTGGAAGTCCGCTTCATGGCGGTGCCAGCCTGTGCCCGCTTCTGGTGCCATGTTGGCTTTCACGAGGTGCGCGATGACCTTTCCGTGCGTGGCATCGGCGATGCCCAGGTCGCGGTACAGGAAGAAGTCGCGCAATCCGCCGCTCACGTACTGCGTGTCGCCTTCCTTGACGTGGGAGAACTTGGTGCTTGTGCGGTCCAACATGGCTTGCCTTTCGCTGTGACGGGGTTCCACACCGGCTGGGGTGCCACCTGGGCGAAGCACGAAGCGTTCCCATGGGTGGCCGATAATCCTGCGCCATGAGCGGCAACACCTTCGGCACACTTTTCGCAGTCACCAACTTCGGGGAATCGCACGGTCCGGCCATCGGCTGCGTGGTGGATGGCTGCCCGCCCGGCATGGAGCTGTCCGAGGACGACATCCAGGTCGAACTGGACCGCCGCCGCCCAGGTACCAGCCGCCACGTAACGCAGCGCGCCGAGCCCGACCGGGTCGAGATCCTGTCGGGCGTCTACGAAGGCCGCACCACGGGCACGCCGATCGCGCTGCTGATCCGCAACACCGACCAGCGCAGCAAGGACTACAGCGCGATCGCGCAGAGCTTTCGCCCTGGCCACGCGGACTACACCTACTGGCACAAGTTCGGCATCCGCGACCCGCGCGGCGGCGGCCGCTCCTCGGCCCGGCTCACGGCGCCCACGGTGGCGGCCGGCGCGGTGGCGCGCAAGTGGCTGCGCGAGCGCTACGGCGTGCAGTTCCGCGGCTGCATGACGCAGGTGGGCGAGATCGCCATCCCCTTCGAGAGCTGGGAGCATGTGCCGAACAACCCCTTCTTCGCGCCGATCGCCGATGTCTCGCAGCTGGAGGCCTACATGGACCGGCTGCGCAAGGCAGGTGATTCCTGCGGCGCGCGCGTGCGCGTAACGGCCAGCGGCATGCCTGTGGGTCTGGGCGAGCCGCTGTTCGACAAGCTCGACGCCGACGTCGCCTTTGCCATGATGGGACTGAACGCCGTCAAGGGCGTGGAGATCGGCGCCGGCTTTGCCAGCGTGGCCCAGCATGGCAGCACGCATGGCGATTCGCTTTCGCCGCAGGGCTTTCTGTCGAACAACGCCGGCGGCGTGCTGGGCGGCATCAGCACCGGCCAGGATCTGGAGGTGTCCATCGCGATCAAGCCGACCAGTTCCATCATCACGCCGCGCGAGTCCATCGACACGGCGGGCCAGAGCGTGGAGGTGGTGACCAAGGGCCGGCACGACCCCTGCGTGGGCATCCGCGCCACGCCCATCGTCGAGGCGCTGTTGGCCCTGGTGGTCATGGAGCATGCGCTGCGCCAGCGCGCCCAGTGCGGCGATGTGCGCCAGGCCGTCGGGCCGATCCCGGCCAGCGTGTGAGCCCAGGCTGAAACTGCACCGGCCGCAAGGGTTTGGGCGGCTTGCGCGATAATCGCGGGCCGGCCTCATCCTGGTGCGCCGGCCTGCTATCTGTTCGGTAGCGCTCGAAACCTGGACTTGATGATCGCTTCCACTACTGCTGACGAGGCGGGTTCCATCCCCGCTGCTTCCGCACCCCCGACCGCCTCCTTCTCGCAACTGAACCTCGCCGAGCCGCTGGCGCGCGCGGTCGCCGAGATGGGTTACAGCAGCATGACGCCGATCCAGGCGCAGGCCATTCCGGTGGTGCTGACGGGCCGGGACGTGATGGGTGCCGCCCAGACCGGCACCGGCAAGACCGCCGCCTTCTCGCTGCCGCTGCTGCAGCGCATGCTGCGCCATGAGAACGCCTCGACGTCACCCGCGCGCCACCCCGTGCGTGCGCTGGTGCTGCTGCCCACGCGCGAGCTGGCCGACCAGGTGGCACAGCAGATCAAGCTGTACGCCAAGTACACGCAACTGCGCAGCACGGTGGTATTTGGCGGGATCGACATGAAGCCGCAGACCCTGGAGCTCAAGAAGGGGGTGGAAATCCTGGTCGCCACGCCGGGTCGTCTGCTGGACCACATCGAGGCCAAGAACGCGGTGTTGAACCAGGTCGAGTACGTGGTGCTCGACGAGGCCGACCGCATGCTGGACATCGGCTTTCTTCCCGACCTGCAGCGCATTCTTTCTTACCTGCCCAAGCAGCGCACCACGCTGCTGTTCTCGGCCACGTTCTCGCCAGAGATCAAGCGCCTGGCTGGCAGCTACCTGCAGAATCCGACCACGATCGAGGTGGCACGCTCGAACGCCACGGCCTCGACCGTGGAGCAGCATTTCTACAGTGTGGGCGACGACAACAAGCGCCGTGCGCTGCACCAGATCCTGCGCCAGCGCCAGCTGCGCCAGGCGTTCGTGTTCGTCAACAGCAAGCTGGGCTGTGCGCGGCTGGCCCGTGCGCTGGAGCGCGAGGGCCTCAAGACCAACGCACTGCATGGCGACCGCAGCCAGGACGAGCGCCTGAAGGCACTGGATGCGTTCAAGAAGGGCGAGGTCGACCTCCTGGTCTGTACCGACGTGGCCGCGCGTGGCTTGGACATCAAGGATGTGCCGGCGGTGTTCAACTTCGACGTGCCGTTCAATGCCGAGGACTACGTGCACCGCATCGGCCGCACTGGCCGTGCAGGCGCCTCGGGTCTGGCGGTCAGCTTCGCCGGCGGCGGCAACGACGCGCGGCTGGTGGCCGAAATCGAAAAACTCATCAAGACCAAGATCGAGATCGAGGCCTTCGAGTACGAGGAAGACATGCCGCGCATCCGCGAGCAGGGCCGCTTCAACGAAGGCCGCCGCGCCTGGGGTGGTGACGATCCACGCGATGTGATGGACAGCCCGCGCGCCCGGCCCGATGGTCGACCCGAAGGCCGCGAGCGCGGACCGCGCCGTGCTGCGGCGCCGGCCGACCCCTTCTTCAACCAGCCCTACGAGGCAAAGCCGCCGGCGCAGGACGCCACGCCGTCGTGGGAAAAGGGCGCCAGAACTTCGGCGCGCAGCGGCGTGTCGGCCAACATCAAGCCGAAGCGCAAGCTCGCAGCATTGTTCAAGGCACCGGCGCCCGCTCCGGCAGCGGCGCCCGTGGCGGCGCAACAGCCGGAAACTTCGGCCGGCTGACCAAGCTCAGCCCGGCCTCTGCGCCTGCGGGCAGTCGACCTGCACGAGCGCCTGCTGCGCGGCCGCGGTGCCGACGCGCAGTGCGCTCAATGGTCCGCCCCACACACAGCCGGTGTCCAGGCAGTAAAGGTCTTCCCGGTCCAGCCATCCGAGCGTGGACCAATGGCCGAAGGCCACGGCCACGCCGGCGGTGCGCCGGCCCGGCACTTCGAACCAGGGCATGAAACCTGCCGGTGCCGCACCCACGCCTTCCTTGGTCTCGAATTCCATCTGGCCGTCGGCACTGCAAAAACGCAGCCTGGTGAGCGCGTTGATGACAACGCGCAGGCGGTCGTTGTCCGCGAGGCCGTCGTCCCATCGGTCCGGCTGGTTGCCGTACATCTCGTGCAGGAAGCCACCAATGTCCGGGCCGCGCAGCACGTCCTGCAATTCGGCAGCCAGTTCGGCCGTGCGCGTTGCCGTCCATTGCGGCAGAACCCCGGCATGCACCATCAGCAGTTCGCGGCCCTCCACGGTCTCGTGGATCGCCAGCGGCTGGCAGCGCAGCCAGTCCAGCAGGGCGGTGCGGTCGGGCGCGTCCAGCACGGTGTCCAGCGTATCGCGCCGGTGCGGGCGGCGCACGCCCCAGGCGCAGGCGAGCAGGTGCATGTCATGGTTGCCGAGCAGGCAGCGCGCACTGCCGTCCAGCGCCATCAGCCGGCGCAGCACCTGGGCTGACGCCGGCCCGCGGTTGACCAGGTCGCCCAGAAGGAAGAGGGTGTCGCGGCTGGGTGAGAAATCGATGGCCTGCAGCAGCCTGCCCAGGGGCTCGTCGCAGCCTTGCACATCCCCGATCAAATAAGACGCCATGGGTTCTCCGTCAACGAGGCGCCACTCTACCCGGCCTGTGAATGGAGTAGATTGCCTGCACACCAACAGGGAGTGAGCGATGGAATCGAGTTCCGGGTTTGGCGAATTGAGCGACCTCGACCGCGCCGAGTTGCAGATGGCCTATGGCGCCTGCGTGGCCGACATCGAGCTCTTCACGCGGCAGCAGTGGTGGGCCGGGGCCTATGCGCTGGTCATCTACGCGCTGCTACTGGCGGGCGTGCACCAGTTGGTGGAGCCGGGCGCTGAAGCCGCGTACCGCCACTGGGTGTTGGTTGCGATCACCTGGGCCGTGTGCCTGTATGGGCTGGTGGCAACCAAACGCATGCAGGTTTCCATCATCGTCGGTCGACGCCGACTGGACCGTGTGCGCGCACACTTTGGCCGCCCCTTCCAGGAGATCTGGTCGATCGCCCGACCGCGCGAGGACATCCACCGCATGCTTTACGGCGTGATGGTGCTGGGCGCCGTGCTCGTGACCTGGATGGCGCTGGACAAAGCCTTCGGCGTGGCCTTGCCACTGCATGCACCCATGCCACTGTCCTGATGGACTTCCTGCTGATTGCGCTGTTGACTGCGCTCAACGGCGTGTTCGCGATGTCCGAGATGGCGTTGGCCACGAGCCGCAAGGCGCGCCTCGTGGCCATGGCCGAGGGCGGCGACAGGGGCGCAGCCGCTGCGCTGACCCTGCTCGCCAATCCCACGCGCTTTCTCTCCTCGGTGCAAGTGGGCATCACGCTGATCGGCATGCTCAACGGCATCCTGGGCGAAGCGGCGTTCAGCAGCGTCGTGGCCGACTGGCTGGGACGGCTGGGCCTGGGCGGGCGCGTGGCCGAGATCGTGGCCACGGCGATGGTGGTCACCGCCATCACGTTCGTGACCATCGTGTTCGGGGAACTGGTGCCCAAGCGGATCGCGCAGCTGCATCCCGAGAAGGTGGCGCATTGGGTGGCACGTCCCATGACCTGGGTGGCCACCGTGGCCGAGCCATTCGTGCGCCTGCTGTCGCTGAGCACCCAGGGCGTGCTGGCGGCATTGCGCGTGGACACCGCCAGCGGCCGCGCCGTGACCGAGGAAGAAATTGCCGCCAGCCTGGAGGAGGGGGTGGATGCCGGTGTGATCGAGGCGCATGAGCACCAGATGGTGCGCAACCTGTTCCGCCTGGACGATCGCCCGCTGACCTCCATCATGGTGCCGCGCGGCGACGTGGGCTGGCTGGATGCCGGATTGCCGGTGCTGCAGGCGCTGCGCCTTGCGGGTGGCGGCTCCGAGCACGCCGGGCACTCCTGGTATCCCGTGTGCCGCGGTTCGCTGGACGACGTGGTCGGCATCGTCAGCGTGGCGCGCTTGCTGGCGCTGGCCGGGCAGACCCCGGACGCGGTGATCGCAGCACATGCCTTGCCGGCCACGTTCGTGCCGGAAACGCTGTCGGGCCTGGAACTGCTGGAGCAATTCCGCGCGCGTGCCGGCCGCATGGTGTTCGTGGTCGACGAATACGGGGTGGTGCAGGGGGTGTTGACGCCGCGCGACCTGCTGGAAGCCATCACGGGCGAATTGCAACCGGAGACCCAGACCGAGGCCTGGGCCACCGCGCGGGGCGACGGCTCCTGGTTGCTGGATGGCCTGATGCCAGTCGGTGAGCTCAAGTCGCGCCTGGAGATCGAGGCACTTCCTGAAGAAGACCGCGGCCGCTACAACACCGTTGCTGGCTTGCTCATGGCTGTCTCGGGCCGTTTGCCGGCGACGGGCGAGCGCATCGAATGCGCGGGCTGGGTGTTCGAGGTGCTGGACCTGGACGGCAAGCGCATCGACAAGGTGCTGGCGCAGCCGCTGGGCCTGGAGGATGGCGGCGGCGCCGGGTGAACGCTAGGCCCGCGCGCTGGGCTGTGTTGGGCAGAAATCAGACCACGCGCACGGCGGCGCCATCGCCGCGCGGCACGATGCGGCCGATGCGGTGCACCTGTTCGCCGGCAGCAGCGAGGGTAGCGGCCGCGGCGTCGGCCTGCTCGGGCGCCACCACCAGCACCATGCCGATGCCGTTATTGAAGGTGCGGTTCATCTCGATGTCGTCGATGCCGGCCGTGGACTGCAGCCAAGCAAACAACTCGGTCCGCGGCCACTGCGCGCGCTCCAACTCGGCGGCCAGGGCGTCCGGCAGCACGCGCGGGATGTTCTCCAGCAGGCCGCCGCCAGTGATATGGGCCAATGCCTTGATGGAGTGCGCGGTCAAAGCCGCCAGCACCGGCTTGACATACAAACGCGTCGGCTCCATGACGGCGTTGCGGAACGGCTTGCCGTCCAGCGTGGCCGGCAGGCTTGCCCCAGCGCGCTCGATGCACTTGCGCACCAGCGAGAAACCGTTGGAGTGCACGCCGCTGGAGGCCAGGCCCAGCACCACGTCGCCGCTGGCCACGCTCTGGCCGGAGAGGATCTTGGACTTCTCCACCACACCGACCGCGAAGCCGGCCAGGTCGTACTCCCCAGCGGGGTACATGCCAGGCATTTCGGCCGTTTCGCCGCCGATCAGCGCGCAGCCTGACAACTCGCAGCCCCTGGCGATGCCGCCGACCACGCTTGCGGCGGTGTCCACGTCCAGCTTGCCGCAGGCGAAGTAGTCCAGGAAGAACAGTGGCTCGGCCCCCTGGACCAGCACGTCGTTCACGCTCATGGCGACGAGGTCGATGCCCACGGTGTCGTGCATGTTCCATTCGAACGCCAGCTTGAGCTTCGTACCCACCCCGTCCGTGCCCGAAACCAGCACGGGCTCCCTGTAGCGCTTGGGCACCTCGAACAGCGCGCCAAAGCCGCCAATGCCGGCGAGAACGCCTTCGCGCATGGTCTTCCTGGCGAGCGGCTTGATGCGTTCGACCAGGGCATCGCCGGCATCGATGTCGACACCGGCGTCCTTATACGACAGCGGAGTGGGGGAGGCAGGAGTGTTGCTCATGGGACGGGGTGCCTGCGACGGCACGGGGTAAGCGGGGAGACTAAAATCGGGCCGAATTCTACGGGGCCTCCCCCCCGCGACCCGCTCTCTCCCCCTGATGCAACAGTTGGCCCTCGACATCGGTCTGGCTTCCGGCCCCGTGCTCACGAACTTCTTCGCCGGGCCGAACCAGGCTGCGCTGGAGCATCTGCAGCTGTGGTCCGGCAGCCCCACGCGCTCGCCGGTGCCCACCTACCTCTGGGGTCCGCAGGGCTGCGGCAAAACCCACCTGCTCGAGGCCGTGCGTGCCGCCTTGCGCGACCAGGGCGGACGGGTCGGATGGCTCGACCCAAGCGTCACCGAGCCCTCCGAATTCGACGAGGACTGGGCGGCCGTGCTGCTGGACGATGTGCAGCACTATTCGCCGGTGCAGCAGCATGCTGCGTTCAACTGGTTCGTCAATGCCCAGGGCCTGCAGCGCTGGGTGCTGGGTGCTGGGACGCTGCCGCCGGCCGATCTGCCGCTGCGCGACGACCTGCGTTCGCGCCTGGGCTGGGGCCATGTGTTCCAGTTGCAACTGCTGTCCGAAGCCGAGCGCCGTGCCGTGCTGCGCCAGCAGGCCGACGCGCGCGGCATCTTCCTGTCCGACGAGGTGATGGACTTCATGCTGCGGCGCTTCAGCCGCGATCTGGCCAGCCTGGTCCAATTGCTGGACCACCTGGACGGCTACGCGCTGCAGACCAAGCGCGCCATCACCATCCCACTGATCAAGTCCATGCTGGAGCACACTTGAACCTGGCCTTGTTCGATCTGGACCACACGCTGCTGCAGATCGATTCCGACCACGCCTGGGGCGTTCACACCACCCGCATCGGCTGGACCGATCCCGAGGCCTTCGCCCGTCGGAACGACGCGTTCTATGCGCACTACAAAGCCGGCACCTTGGACATCCACGACTACGTGCGCTTCGCCACCGATGCCGTGCGCGAGCGTGGCCCGCAAGCCGCCGCCGCGGCCCATGCCGACTTCATGCGCGAAATGGTGCTGCCCGCGCTGTTGCCGGTGGCGCGAGAGCTGGTCGAGCAGCATCGCGCACGCGGCGACACGCTGTTGCTCGTCACGGCCACCAATGAGTTCGTCACCGCGCCGATCGCTCAGGCCTTGGGCATCGAACACCTGATCGCCGTGCAACTGGAGCGCGCGCCCTTGCCCGACGGCAGTGGCGACTGGATCACCGGCGCGATCCGCGGTGTGCCTTCGGCGCGCGAGGGCAAGGTGACGCGCATGCAGGCCTGGCTGGCCGAGCGCGGCCTCGACTGGCACAGCGTGCACTGCACCTTCTATTCCGACTCCATCAACGACCTGCCGCTCCTGGAGAAGGTCCAGGTTCCCGTAGCCACCAATCCCGACGACCGCCTGCGGGCGATCGCGCAGGCGCGCGGCTGGCGCATCCTGGACCTGTTCGAAAAACTCACATGATCAAGAAATTCATCGACAAGCTGCTGGGCAAGAGCGCACCTGCGGCCCGTGCCCTCCCCAAATTTGGCAAGCGCCAGGAGATCGCGGCCGAGGTGCACAAGATCGACCCGAACCTGGTGGACGAGCGCGCCAACAATGTCGTCAGCACGCTGCAGCAGGCTGGCTACGAAGCCTACATCGTGGGCGGCGCCGTGCGCGACCTGCTGGTGGGCCTCAAGCCCAAGGACTTCGATGTGGCCACCAAGGCCACGCCCGAGCAGGTCAAGGCGCTGTTCCGCCGCGCCTTCATCATCGGCCGGCGCTTTCGCATCGTGCACGTGGTCTACGGCCGCGGGCGTGAGCACGAAGTGATCGAAGTTTCCACCTTCCGGGCCTATCTGGACAACGCCGCCGCCGAGCAGGTCGCCGGCAACGAGCGCACCAGCAAGAGCGAGCTGGCCGGCATGCAGCATGCCGTGGAT
>CAJYRH010000350.1 GCA_913776795.1 uncultured Pseudorhodoferax sp.
TTCATGGCGACCGACCTGCAGGCGCGGCTGTTCCGGCTCGGCCTGTCGGCCACGGCCTGGGCCGACTACCACCTGCAGCAGGTGGCGGCCGGCGCGCAGAAGGCCGGCGGCGTGGTCATCGCGATCACGCACGTGGGCGGCATGCCCAGCCTGCTCGACGCGGTGGACATCGCACGCGCCCAGGGCGCCAAGGTGGTCGCCATCACGCGGCCCGGCACGCCGCTGGCCGCGCGGGCCGACTGGCTGCTGGGCCTGACGGTGCCCGACGACGCGGTCATGCACGTGGGCATCGACGCCTACCTCGTGCACCTGACGCTGATCGAGGTGCTGACCGTGCTGGTCGCGCAGCGCGTGGGCGAGCCGGCCGTGCGCCGGCTGCGCGGTGTGCGCGAGGCGCTGCAGCGCCATGGCGTGGATGTGCGTACCCATCCGCTGCAGAGCTGGGATGGTGGAGGAGTGCAACGTGGCTGAATCCGCAACACTGTTCGAGAACGGACGCATCGTCGACGGCTCGGGCGGCCCCTCGTGGACTGGCGACCTGCTGCTGGTGGACGGCCGCATCGCCGCGCTGGGCGAAGGCCTGCGCCAGCGCCTGCCGGCCGGCCTGGACATCGCCGACGTGGCGGTCGTCGACTGCCGCGGCCAGGCCGTGGCGCCCGGCTTCATCGACTGCCACACGCACGACGACGCCATCGTGTTGCACACGCCCGAGTACCTGGCCAAGCTGTCGCAGGGCATCACCACCGTGGTGACCGGCAACTGCGGCATCTCGCTCGCACCCTATGCCACGGCCCAGGCCAGGCCGCCGCTGACCTTGCTGGGCCCGGAGTCCTTCCGCTACGCCACGCTGGCCGCCTACCGCGCCGCCGTGCAGGCCGCGCAGCCCGCGCTCAACGTGGCCGCGCTGATCGGCCACACCACGCTGCGCTTCGCGGCCATGGACGACCTCACGCGGGCCGCCACGGCCGGGGAGCGCGCCACCATGGCCGCGCTGCTCGATGCCGCGATGGCCGATGGCGCGCTGGGCCTGTCCTCGGGCCTGTTCTACGAAGAGGCCTTTGCAGCGCCGGCCGACGAGGTGACCGACCTGGCCCGCGTCGTCGCGCGCCACGGCGGCGTGTACGCCACGCACCTGCGCAGTGAGATGCAGACGATCCTGGAGGCCATGCACGAGGCCGGCGATTGCGCGTTCGAGGCCGGCGTGCCGCTCGTGCTCTCGCACCACAAGTGCGCCGGTCCCACGCAATGGGGCCGCACACGCGAGACGCTGCCCTTGATCGACCAGCTGGCGCAGCGGCAAGACGTGGCGCTCGACGTCTATCCCTACGTCGCCGGCTCCACCGTGCTGCGCGAAGACCTGGTCGACGGCGTGATCGACGTGCTGCTGACCTGGAGCGACACCCACCCCGAATTCACAGGCCGCCTCGTCGCCGACATCGCGGCCGAGTGGGGCGTGGACCAGAAGGCGGCCGCGCGCCGGCTCATGCCGGGCGGTGCCTGCTACTTCCAGATGCGCGAGGACGACGTGGAGCGTGTGATCGCCCACCCGCGGGCCATGGTCGGCAGCGACGGCCTGCCGCACGACCGGCACCCGCACCCGCGGCTGTGGGGCGCATTCCCGCGCGTGTTCGCGCGCTACTGGCGCGGCCGCGGCCTGTTCACGCTGGAGCAGACCGTGCACAAGATGACGGGAATGACCGCGAGGAACTTCCGGCTTGCGGGCCGCGGTCTGCTGCGCGTGGGCCACGCGGGCGACGTGGTGGTGTTCGACCCCGCGCGCATTGCCGACGTGGCGACCTACGACCGGCCCCTGCAGGCCAGCGTGGGGGTGGTGGCGGTCTACGTCAACGGGCGCTGCGCCTACCGCGAGGGCACGCTGGCGGTGTTGGCGCGCGAAGGCCGCATGCTGGCGCGCGGCACCGCATAGCACCGGGCGGCGGCCTGTGCGTCGGCCCAGGCGGTCCGGTCGCAGGCCCCGATGGTCTGGCGCATGCGGGCATTGGTAGGGCCAGGTCCTCGCAGGATTGCTGGCTCGGCCTTCGATCAGCGTCCCCGCTCCCACTGCCACAGATCGGCAGGCAGGCCCCGAGACCAGGGATCGCCCTTCCCGCCGCCGGACGGCCTGGCCGCGGCGCGGCTTCGCGCCTGCACGGGAATGCCACAGCGAACGCCGGAAAGGCGGTGAGCGGCCCATGCTGAATGGTGCGATTTTAATTCTAAAGAATTCAATATTTTGATCGATAACGTGTACTAATCGCGCGTCATCGACCGACCCTGTCCGGACAATCGGCCGCAGCGATCGACAGCTGGATTCCCCTTTTGCCCCACCGTACCGCCCCTCACTACCCCCAGGCTCTGTCCAAAGCGACCGCATGCCTCGCGCTGGCCTTCTTCACCTTGTGCGCTACGGCCCAGCCGGTGGACCCGCTGCTGGAGCAGGCGCGTGCGCTGATGGGTGCCGGCCAGCCGCAGGCCGCCTATGCGCTGCTGGAGCCGGCCGAAGCGGCGCGGGCCGGCGATCCGCGCTACAGCTACCTGCTGGGCATCGCCGCGCTGGACGCGGGCCACACCACCCGCGCCATCTTCGCGCTCGAGCGGGTGATCGCCGTGGAGCCGGAGAACAACCTGGCCCGTGCCGAACTGGCCCGTGCCTACCTCGCGGCCGGCGAGACGTCTCATGCCCTGGCGGAACTGCGCACGGCGCGGCGCGGCCCGATGCCGCCGGATGCGGCGGCCGCCATCGACCGCGTGCTGGGCGCGGTCGACCGGGAGCCGATCGAGACGGCAACGGGCATCTGGCGCGCCTACGTGGAGGCCGCCGCCGGACACGACAGCAATGTCAACAGCGCCACCGCCGCCGGCCAGTTCGCCCTGCCTGCCTTCGGCGGCATCGTGTTCAACCTGGACCGTGAAAACCGGCAGCGCGGCGACACGTTTGCCGGACTGGGCGCCGGGCTGGGCCTGCGCCTGCCGCTCAACGCGTCGTGGGAACTGGAGGCGTCCGCCAACGCCCGCGCCAACTTCCACCGCCATGCGGAGGCGCAGGACAACCGGAACCTGGACGGCAGCCTGGGCGCTGCCTACACGACGGGCCCGAGCCGCTTTTCCGCCGCCGTGCAGGCGACGCAGTACGACATCGACCAGCGCCGCTACCGGCGGGCGGCCGGCCTGACCGCGCAGTGGCAGTACACGCTGGACAAGCAATCGCAGCTCAGTGTCTTCACGCAGTACAGCCGGCTGGACTACGCGGTGGACAGTGCCCGCAATGCCGACCGCCATGTCGTCGGCGCCGGCTATGCGCGCGCCTTCCACGACGGCCGCCAGGTGGCGTACGGCAGCGTCTACCGGGCCGAGGAGAAGACGCGCCGCAGCGACGTCGACAACTACGGCCACCACGCGCTGGGCGTGCGGCTGGGTGCCGAAGCCACGGTGGGGCCCTCCAGCGTGGTGTTCGCCGCCCTGCAGTACGAGCGGCGCCACTACGGTGGCACCGAGCCCTTCTTCGACATCGGCCGAAAGGACCGGCAGATCGACGTGACGGCCGGCGTGCATCTCGCGCCTGCACCGCAGTGGCGCATCTCGCCGCAGCTGTCGTTCGCCCGCGCTGAGTCCAACGTCGTGCTGTACGACTACCGGCGCGTCATCTGGCAGGTCGCCGTCCGTCGCGAATTCAACCGATGACGCGCGCCGTTGCCCGGTCCGCGCATGCCACCGCACCCGTCCGCATGAAACAAGCTCCTCGCCCTGACACCACTGCATGGTTGCAATGCCTGCGCCTCGGCGCGGTCGGTCTGGCCATTGCAACGGCAGGCTTCGTCCATGCCCAGTCGAAACCCTCCGCCACGATCCTCTTCGCGTCTGCCGGCGCCAGCATCGTCGACCCCGGCGGCCAGCGGCGGGCGGCGACACAGGGCATGGCGGTCGCGTCCGGCGACACCATCGAAACCGGCAACGCAAGCGTCCAGCTGCGCATGGTCGATGGCGCGATGGTGTCGCTGCAACGCGATTCGGTGTTGCGGCTGGACGCCTACCACCTGGGCACAGACGGCGGCAGCGATGGTGCCAAGGGCTTCATGAGCCTGGTCAAGGGCGGGCTGCGGACGGTCAGCGGCTTCATCGGCAAGGCGCGGCCCGACGACTACCGCCTGGAGACGCCAGCCGGCCTGATCGGCATCCGCGGGACCGAGTACACCGCGGTGCTGCGCAACGGGCTCACGGTCAACGTGATCGGTGGCCGCATCGCGTTGTGCAACGACACCGGCTGCAACGACGTCGCGCGTGGCATGTCGGCATTCGCGGCGAGCAGGACAGCGCAGCCGGTGGTGTCCAAGCTGGTTTCCACCGTGGTTCCGGCCAGCACCGGTGCGGCGGCGCCGGCCCCGGCGCCTGCCGAGGCGGCCACGGCGGCGGGGGCCGAGGCCACGGTGGTGGCTTTTGCCGGTGCATCGGCCGAGCGCACGGCAGGCCAGCAGGTGCAGACCTACCTGCGTGCCCTCGCCGCACCGGTGGCCGGGGAAGAGCGGCCGGACGCGGGCACCGTGGTGGCGCAGCCACCCGGCAGTTTCTCGCCGCCGCCGGGTGCGCCTGTGCCAGGGCTGGTCGATGCGTCGCCGGCTCCCATTCCGGCTCCGGGGCAGCCGGTCCCGGCGCCGGCACCCGGCACCGGTGCACCGAGTCCATC
>CAJYRH010000351.1 GCA_913776795.1 uncultured Pseudorhodoferax sp.
GCAGCACGCGCAGGTACGCACGCTGGTGGCCATCGGCCACGCAGGGCTGCGGCGGTGGCGCCAGCGCCGGGGCCTCGGCGGCCGGCCGCGGAAACAGCACCAGCTCGAGCCGGTTCTCGCCAGCCAGCGTGTACTCGTGCACCGGCACGCTGCTGCGCGGGCGCGCTGCATCGACGCGGGCCACGGGGAAGCCGTTCAGCCAGGCCTCGGCGTCGCAGCCCTGCGCTTCCAGTTGAACGACGAGCAGGCGTTCCATCAGCCGAAGCTCCAGTCGACGAGGGTCATGGCCGGCAGCAGCGGATGCGGCAGCTGGCGCTGCTGGCCCAGGATCGGGTCGTGCAGGTGCAGCAGCACCAGGGCCGGCTCGATGGCGATGCGGGCGAACCATTGCAGGCCGGCGCCCGCCGGATGCGGGCGCAGGCCGGCCGCGCCGACCACCGCGCCGCCGACCGGGACGGTGGCGTCCAGCATCGCCAGGCCCGGCGTCGCGACGTTCTCCAGGTGCAGCACGAAGGGGTGGCGGAACTGGACCTGCGCCGGCTTGAACAGCGCGACCAGGTCGGCGTCCTGCGGGCCGCGCTCCAACGCCAGCCGCAGTGCCTCGCGGGCGCCGCAGTGCAGGTGCAGGCGGCTGCGCGTGCCGCCCAGCGCCAGCTCGCCGCTCAGGCGCAGGTCGAGCCGGCAGGCGACCAGGTCCAGCAGACCGGCGACGCGGTAGTAGGGCGCCTGCGCGATGCCGCCGGGATCGGCCGCCCATCCCCAGGTCAGGCCGGCGCTGCCGGCCAGCACGGCGGGTTCGGCCTGCAGGCGCCCGCCCTGGACGCCCGACTCGCGTTCCCAGGCGACGAACAGGCGGGCCAGGCCATCGGCGAGCTGGGTGTCCAGTTCGGCCAGGCAAGCCTGCAGGCGCTGCACGTCCTGCGGCTGGCCGTCGCGTTCCAGGCGCCCGCGCGGCGGGCTGGCGGGCGCCGGCGCCTGGGCTGGCAGGTCGATCGCCGGCGCGGCCTCGCGGCGCCAGGCCAGCATGTGCTGTTCGGCCGGATAGACCGCCAGGCGCACGCGCTGCTCGCCCATCGGTGCGCCGCTGTCGCGCAGGCCGCACCCGGAAACCGCGATCTGGCTGTAGGCGGGCGGGCCGCCGGCGGCCATCGCAGCGGGCGCCTGTGGCGCTGCCTCCTGCGGCAGCGTGACCAGCAGGTCCTGCGTGAGCGGCCCGCGCCGGTCGAAGTGCCCGTGCACGCCATTGAAGTGGACCAGCGGGTGCACGGCAGCGTCGCAGACGTGCCGGGCCAGGCAGCGCAGCCGCAGCCGCGCCTGGCTGCCGTCGGCAGCAGCCAGCAGGTGCAGCAGCAGCGGCAGCGGCTCGCCACCCTGGGTCGACAACACCCGCAGCCGCTCGGGCGCGAGCCCGGCCGGCACGCGCTGCCAGCGGCCCTGTTCGACGGCGTAGTGCTGGCGCTCGCCCTGTTCGAGCTGGGTCACGTCGACCGCGTCCACGTCGCAGGCGGCGCCCAGCACCAGGCGCTCGCGCGCCAGCAGGCTGCCGAGCTGGCCATGGGCGGCCAGCTCGGCATCCAGCAGTGCGAGCGCGGCGTCCAGCTCGGCGGGGGCGGGCAGGCCGGTGCCGGGCCGGGCGGCCTGGCGCTCCAGCTCTTCGCGGCTGCGCCGGCCGAGCTGGAACACGCGCAGCCCCTCGCTGCCCTTGTCGGGTGCGAGCAGCTGCAGCGCCCATTCGAAGCCGGGCTTGCTCTCGAACTCCACGCCGAAGACGAACCATGCGGCCAGGTAGCGGGCCAGTGCCAGCGCGTGGCGCAGCTGCAGGGCCTGGGCGCGTTGCCAGCCCAGTTCCAGCAGCGCCGCCTGGCGTTCGCCGATGCGCGCGGCGGCCGCGGGGAAGGCGCGGGCCAGCACCGCGCCCACCTGGGCCAGGTCGCGCTGCAGCGCCAGGGTTTCCAGGGCCCGCTGCTGTTCGACGCTCAGCTGCAGCATCACGCCCCCGCCAGCACGGCCTGCCGTGCCATGCTGAGCCGCCCGGCCTGCTGGGCGCACAGCGTCCAGGCCTCGGTGCCGACCAGCACCAGGGCCTGCAGGGGCGCGAGGATCTGGGCGACCTGGTCGGCACTGGCCAGCGGCAGCAGCGCGCGCAGCACGGGCGGGTCCATCCAGTCCAGCGCGATCTCCTCGCCGCTGCCCAGGCGCGCCTTGCACAGCGCGCGGCAGTGGCTGCGCATGGCCAGGAAGCCGGCGTCCGAGCGCATCAACACACCCCATTCGCCGAAATCGGCCGCGGCCTGCTGCAGCAGCCAGTCGGTGAACGGGCTGTCCTGGCGCAGCGCAACCAGGTAGGGCGCCTGGCGGCGCTGCTCGGGCGTCAGCGCGCCGGGCCACAGGCAGTCGTAGCTGCCCAGCGCACGGGCGGCGTCGGCCGCGGCCAGCCGCGTGGCCAGGTCCGGCACCCTGCGGCCCAGCAGCAGCGCGTAGACCTGCAGCGCGCTGTCGGCCCACAACCCGGCCTTGAGCTGCGCCTGCGACAGCGGCGCCGGCGTGGTGGCAGCTGCCGGCATCAGGCGTTCGCCCCGCTGCCGCCGTCGGCGGCGGGCAGCGGGTCCTTGTTCTTGGTCGGCTCGGGCGGCGCTTCGGGCGCCGGCGGGCTGGCCGCCTTGGCCGCGGTGGCCGAGCCGCCGCCGCCGCCGCAGTTGATCTTGACCAGCGGGCCGTCGATGGTGACGCCGGCCGGGCCGAGCGTGATGGTGCCGGCACCGGCCTTGATCGTGATCTGCGTGTCGGCCTGGATCACGATGGTCATGCCCTTCACGTTGACGGCGGAGGTGGCCGTCATCGCCAGGTTCTGCCCGACCTTCAGGTCCATGCCTTGGCCGGACGTCACCGCGATCGCCTGGCCTGCCTTGACGTCGATGGCGTTCGTGACGTCCAGGCCCGTCGCGCCGCCGACGGCCATGTGCAGGTCGGCGCCCAGCTTCGCGTGCACGTCCTGGTCGAGCTTGAGCTTGGCGACGCCGGCGACGGTCAGGTCGGCCGTGCCGCCGATCTTCAGCGCGTAGTTCTTGGTGACGTCGCCCCAGTGGTTGTTGAGCACCGAGGCGAAGCTGTCGTTCTTGACCCAGCTGTGCAGGTCCTTCTGGGCCTGGAACCACACGTACTCGCTGCCCTTCTTGTCGTCGAAGCGCAGTTCGTTGGCCGTGCTCAGCGCACCCTTGGGGCTGGACTGGGTCTTGATGCCGCTGACGGTGGCCTGCGCCGGCAGGGTGTAGGGCGGCAGGTTGTCGGCGTTGTAGACGCGGCCGGTGATCAGCGGCCGGTCGGGGTTGCCTTCGAGAAACTCGACCACCACCTCGTCGCCCACGCGCGGCAGCGCGACGATGCCGAACTGCTTGCCGGCCCACGGGTAGCTGACCCGCACCCAGCACGAGCTCTTCTCGTCGTTCCTGCCGACCCGGTCCCACCGGAACTGCACCTTCACGCGGCCGTACTTGTCGGTCGTGATCTCGTCGCCGGCGACGCCGACCACGGTGGCCGTCTGCGGGCCGTGGACGATGGGCTGGGTGTGGCGCGCTGGCGGCTGGAAGGCCACGGTCTTGGGCACGACCTGCAGGCGCGCACTGAAGCCGGCCGAGGTGTTCGCGGTATTGGCCTCGTAGGCGTTGAAGTCCAGCTCGTAGGAGACGGCGGTGATCAGGTAGTCGACATTGGTCGGCTTGTCCGGGTGCCCGGCGAACGTGAACGTGTAGCCGCAGGCGACGCCGCGGTAGGCCGTGAGCGCGGTGCACACATCGGCGGACGAGTCCCAGGCATCGACGCGCAGCTTGGCCAGGCGGGCCGCCTCGGTCTTGGCCGCACCGTTGGCCGCGCCCATCTTGGCTTCGGGCAGGCCCGGGTCCACGTAGCGGCCGGGATAGTCGTAGACCTCCAGCGGGTCGGACGATTGCGCGGTGCCGTGCGTCACCGTGCGCGTGGACTGCTTGCGCATCGAGGTGGTCGGCGCGCTGAAGTCGAAATCGTCGTGCACGAAGGTCAGCGGCTGGATGGTGTGCACGCGGCGCCACTTCAGGATCAGGTCGTCGGCCTCCTGGTCGTCTTCCTTGGCCGGCGCCCAGGTCAGCCTGGACTTGGGCAGCGGCTTGTGGGCGCTGTCGCTGTCGCACAGCACCATGGTGTGCTGGCCCTGCTCGTGCGTGAAGTAGTAGTAGATGCCCTCTTCTTCCATCAGCCGGCTGACGAAGGCGAAGTCGGTCTCGCGGTACTGCACGCAGTAGTCGCGCTTGCGGTAGGTGGCGGTGAGCTTGTCGGACACCTGCTGCGTGGTGTAGTCCGCGAACACCGCCTTGATGATCTCCTTGACGTCCTTGTCCTGGAAGATGCGGCTGTCGGCGCTGAGCGTCAGGTGCCAGAGCCAGGGCCGCAGCTCCATGCGGTAGATGTCGAAGCCATCGGCGACGCCACCCTGCTCCATCGCCACCACCCAGAAGTTGAAGAAGCGCTCGCTCTCGTCGGCGCCCACCACCTTGACGCTGACCTTGGTACCGAGGAAGTCGTCCACCGCCAGCACCGGCTTGTTCTGCGGGCGGGCCAGCTCGATGCGGTATTCGGGCAGGCGGCCCAGTTCCTCGCGGCCCTGCATGCGGCGAAACAGCAGATCCTCCGGTGGCTCGGAGGAGATGAAGACGGCCTCGTGGGCCTTGGTGGTCGCCATGGTGGATTCCTGGAGCCTGCGCGTTCAGCCCGGGTCGGTCAGTCGAAGCGGTAGGTGAAGTCGCCGTCGGCCGCACCCAGCGTGATGCCCAGCAGCTCCTGACCCTGCGACATGCGCGAGAGGTACTCGACCGAGATCTTGGGCAGCACGGTGTTGGTGAGGATCGAATCGAT